>CALBGD010000187.1 GCA_937893735.1 uncultured Clostridia bacterium
TATCCTTGCGGACGGCAGGGATATCGCATTCGTTGAGATCTCTGTAACGGACAGTTCCGGAATTCCAGTCGGAAACGCGCGAAACCGTATCCGCGTAGAGGTCTCCGGCGCGGGCAGGCTTGTGGGTCTTGACAACGGAGATTCCACCGACTATAACAGCTACAAGGGAGATAACCGCAGGCTGTTCTCCGGAAAGCTCCTTGCAATGGTAGAGAGCACTCTGGAGCCCGGAAGCATCACAGTCCGCGCGTACTCCGAGGGGCTGGAAGCCGCGGAGCTCACCCTCCGCTCGGAGGAATGCGGAGCTCCCGCAGGCGTGAGCGTTGTCACGGAAAACGCATTCCCGGCAGTTTGCCCGGCTTACACTGGCGAGGTTCCCGCAAGAATGCTCATTCCGCATATCGAGGGGGGAAGCTCCCTCACACCGGAGCGCACCTCCGCTGAGATAACCGTGAAGCTCCTGCCGGAAAACTGCACCTACGACGACGTAAGCTGGAGCGTAGTACGCAGAAACGGCGTGGAAAGCTCTCTCGCGGAGATATCCGGCGATGGGCTGAGCGCCGTGGTAAAGGCAAAGGGCGACGGCGAATTCTTCGTCCGCGCAATGGTATTCAACGGAGCTGAGCACCCGCAGATAATCGCGGATATTCCGTTCAGTGCGGAGGGGCTCGGCGCGGCGGTGCGTGACGCATACGGATTCATTTCCGCAAGCACGCTGGACGGCTCCAATGTTCCCACCAACATAATCGAGGACGGTGCGCTGTCGAATTTCGACGGAAGAACAGTCATGACCTACAACGATGTTGACTTCGGCAAGACCGGCTCGGAATTCGTTTCGCTGAGCGTCGGCACCTGCGCAGACGTTCCTGTCGAGGTATGGGAGGGCACGCCGGACTGCGGTTCCCTGCTCTGCCGGGCGGATTTCTCAAACAACGGGCACTGGTGCGGCTTTGCTGGTCAGGACTTCCCGCTGTCGCAGAGGCTCACCGGAATTCACACTATTTCCGTGGTAATAGACACGCGCATAATCTTCGGAGGATTCCAGTTCATCGAGGTGGAGCGCGCATTCGACACCAACTGGACGGGCGAAGCGGACAGCGTTTACGGCGATGATTTCCGCATTACCGGAAGAAGCGTCACCGACATCGGAAACAACGTCATTATAAATTACGAGGCGCTTGATTTCGGCTCCGCAGAATCAAAGCGGCTGATAATCTCCGGCAGGACCGGAAATCCCATGAACCAGATCCAGCTCCGCTATACTCCCGCAGGCGGCTCGCAGAAGACCGTGCTCCTTGAATTCATGCAGGACGGCGGCAGGGAGCAGGGCTTCGATATTCCCGTGATAACCGGGGTCAACGATATCAGCTTTGTATTCATGCCGGGCTCCAGATTTGATTTTGACTGGTTCAGGTTCGAATAAATATGCGCCTTTATCAACAGCCGTTTTCACAGAATTGTAACCGTATTGTAAGAATATTGTAACCGTTTTGCTATTGAATTTCATGCTGTGTTTGTAGTATAATAAGTGTGGAATACTTATTAAAAAGCCGCGCATATCGGCAAACTATACAGCCACATCGGACAAACCTGAAGCAATGTAACTTGAAAGGCGGATGCAGCTTTGAAGAATACACTTATCCTTGTTCTGTCAGTCGTCGTCATAGCCGTAGCCATAATTGCGGTGGGCATTTCAATAAGCAAAAACAAGCACGAAGAGGAAAGCTCCCAGACAGAGAGCACCACTTCCATGACAGAGCCTGACACAGAACCAGTTATAGCTCCCACCGAGGAGGTACAGCCCCAGCCCGTGACCCAGCCTACGCAGGAATCCTCCGAGCCGGAGCGTGCCGAAAATGAATCCGCCGGTAACGTTATCCTGCTTGCCCGCTCACTCATAGGAACGGATTTTGCGGACGGCGGTGAATCCCCGCAGACGGGATTCGACAACAGCGGCTTCATTTATTATGTGCTCCGTGAAAACGGCTACATCACCTGCCCGCGCGGAGTTTCCGCACAATCCGAGTGGGGCACCGAAATTTCCTACTCAGAGCTTGTCCCCGGCGA
>CALBGD010000188.1 GCA_937893735.1 uncultured Clostridia bacterium
TCAAGGTCGGCGACAACATCACGACCGACCACATCATGCCCGCAGGCGCGAAGATACTCCCCCTGCGCTCCAACATTCCGGCTATCTCGGAGTACTGCTTCACCGTATGCGACGAGACATTCCCGAAGCGCGCAAAGGAAGCAGGCACCAGCATAATCGTGGGCGGCACGAACTACGGTCAGGGTTCTTCAAGAGAGCACGCGGCGCTGGCTCCGCTGTACCTCGGCGTTAAGGCCATCATCTGCAAGAGCTTCGCGAGAATCCACCGCCAGAACCTCATTAACAACGGTATACTCCCGCTGGAGTTCGTTAACGAGGCTGACTATGACAGGATCGACCAGGGCGACGACCTGCTCATCGCGAATATCCGCTCCATCGTTGAGAACGGCGGAAAGATAATGGTAGAGGACAAGACCAAGGGCTTCACGTTCGAGGTAAAGTGCGAGCTTTCCGAGCGCGGCAGGGGCATGATGCTCGCCGGCGGTCTGCTGAACTTCACCAAGAACGGCAAGTAATCCAGGGGGCGCTGTATGAGGGCTGGACGTGCTTTTTCATGGCTCTCGCGGCTTTTCTGGCGGGAGTTATAGTCGGGAGCAGGTTCCTGCCCTCCGGCGGCTCCATAGGCTGTGGGAATAAGATAATCAACTGCTTTGACGCTAAGCATACTTGAAAGGAATAACGAAAATGGCTGACAAGATTCAGATGACCACTCCGCTGGTCGAGATGGACGGCGACGAAATGACCCGTATCATCTGGAAGATGATAAAGGATATCCTTATAAATCCGTATGTTGACCTTAAGACCGACTACTACGACCTCGGTCTGGTGCACAGGAACGAGACCAACGATCAGGTAACCATCGACTCCGCGAATGCCACAAAGAAGTACGGCGTTGCGGTAAAGTGCGCGACCATCACACCGAACGCACAGCGCATGACCGAGTACAACCTCAAGGAGATGTGGAAGTCCCCGAACGGCACGATCCGTGCTATCCTTGACGGCACCGTATTCAGAAAGCCGATTCTTGTAAAGGGAATCGTGCCCTATATCCCGACATGGACCAAGCCCATCACCATCGCGCGTCACGCTTACGGCGACATCTACAAGAACACCGAGCTCAGAGTTGAGCAGGGAAGCAGGGCTGAGCTGGTAGTCACCGACAAGGACGGCAATGAGACCCGCGCGCTCATTCACGATTTCAAGAACAGCGATGGTATCGTTCAGGGAGTTCACAACCTTGACAAGTCCATCGAGAGCTTCGCGAGGGCGTGCTTCAACTACGCTCTGGGCGCAAAGGAGAGCCTGTGGTTCGCGGCTAAGGACACCATCTCCAAGACCTACGACCACCGCTTCAAGGATATCTTCGCTGAGATATACGAGAACGAGTACAAGGAGAAGTTCGCGGCGGCGGGGATAGAGTATTTCTACACCCTCATCGACGATGTTATTGCAAGAGTTATCCGCTCCGAGGGCGGCTTCATCTGGGCTTGCAAGAACTACGACGGCGACGTTATGTCCGATATGCTGGCGACAGCTTTCGGCTCCCTTGGACTTATGACTTCCGTGCTGGTTTCCCCGGACGGCGTTTATGAGTACGAGGCGGCTCACGGAACAGTAACACGCCACTACTACAACTATCTCAAGGGCGAAAAGACCTCCACCAACCCGATAGCGACCATCTTCGCATGGAGCGGCGCGCTCCGCAAGCGCGGCGAGCTGGATAATATCCCGGCTCTGTGCGACTACGCTGACAAGCTGGAGAAGGCTTCTATCCAGACCATGGAGGACGGCGTAATGGACAAGAACCTCGCCGCAATGTCCAAGCTGGAGAACAAGCGCCCGGTAGACACCGAGACATTCCTGACAGAGATAAACAAGCGCCTCGCGGTGCTTATGGGCTGAGACAGTCCGCACGGCAGGGGACAGGGGGGATAAATTCCATGCAGAAAGGCAACATATCCAACTCAGTTATCCGCAGACTTCCGCGGTATTACAGGTTCCTCGGGGAGCTTCTGAATCAGGATATCCAGAAGATATCCTCCCGGGAGCTTTCGGAGAAGATGCGGCTCACCGCCTCGCAGATACGGCAGGACCTGAACTGTTTCGGCGGCTTCGGTCAGCAGGGCTACGGCTACAACGTCGCGGAGCTGCGCCGGGAGATAGGGCATATCCTCGGGCTTGACGAGCACGACAAGATAGTGCTCATCGGCGCTGGAAACCTCGGCAGAGCCATAACCGTGCACATAGATTTCGCGAAGTACGGCTATGAGCTGGCGGGGATATTCGACAGCAACATCTCTCTGGAGGGTATCGAGATATCCGGGATCAAGATAATGCACACCAACCGCCTTGCTGAATTCTGCGCGGAAAACCACCCCACTATGGCGGTGCTCTGCATTCCGAAGAGCGGCGCAAAGGATATGGTGGAAACGCTGATAGGACTTGGCGTGAACGCATTCTGGAACTTTTCGCACTACGACATACATTACGACCACCCGGAAGCGGCGGTCGAAAACGTTCACCTCACGGACAGCCTCATGACGCTGTCCTACGCCGCAAGGAACAAGCATGACGTCCTTGCGCCGGAAGCTGAGGAGCAGGAATAAAAAAACGCGGGAGGGCTTATGTCCTCCCGCTCAGACTGTCGATAAACCGCCATCTGCGTCGTCACTCCGTATGACGGCAGGCACAAAGCCTAGCCGTCATACGGGTTCCTAGCATCTGACGATTTCTCGGCAGTCTGAGATTGATACTTTTACGACAAGCTGCGCGGGAGGGTTCATGCCCTCCCGCTGTTTTATATCTCCTCGGTCTGCGCCGGAGGCTCGTCAGGGGCTCCGCTGTCCCCGGACAGCCACACCAGCACCGCCGCCAGAGCAAGTATCATAAGCGCCGCCGATACCGCCGCCATCACTGCGGGAAGTATCCGGCGCCTTTTTCTTTTCGGCGGCTCCGGCTCATTCGTGAATATACCGCACACCGCCGAGTAATTGTCCCCGTTTTCGTGCGCCGTCTGAATGTGGCGCTTCAGCATATGCCCGAGCCATTCGGAGCTGTTTCGTGATTTCAGCAGGTCAGCCTCCATATCGCGCTCGTGGACGTGCTCCCAGAATCCGTCCGTGCAGACAAGGAATGCGTCGCCCGGGTGTATCTCTATCGGCTCGCAGACCTGCTGAATTTCCAGAGTGTCGCAACTTCCGAGCGCTTTCAGGAGCTGTGCGCGGTTCTCACTTCCGCGTATCTGCTCAGGGTCGAGCTGTCCGCTCTCCACCTCCGCCTGACACACGGAGTGGTCGCGCGTGCGGGAGATTATCCTGCCGCCGCGGAAGTAATACACCCGGCTGTCCCCGACATTCCCGAATGTGAATCTTCCGTCCTGAACGAACCCCGCCGCTATCGTGGTGAGTCCGCCGCCGAGCTCCCTTACGGCGGAATTCGCCCCGCTGAAAAGCTCCTGTATTCCCTCCGGGGAGAAGTCGCCGCTTTCCTGCTCAGCAAGGAACCTTACAGCCTGCGCCGAGGCTTTCGCGCCGTTTCCGTGCCCGCCGAGACCGTCCGCAACGGCGTAGATGCCGCCGCCCGAGTAAACGCTGTCCTCGTTGGAGCGGTCACCGCCAGCGCTTGTATGCATAGAATGCTCCACCGAAAGCACGGAGCTTTCCGGCGGCTGCGGAAGCGGCTCCGGGGAATAGTCCGGGAGCACCTCCAGCACTATCGCGGTAAAGTTATCCTGATTCGCCCAGCCCCGCGCGAGTATCCTGCCGAGGATATCGTCAGCGGCTCCGCCCGCCGAAAGCATAAGCGACTGGAGCAGCTCCGCCGCAGTAAGCGCGTTGTAAACTCCGTCGCTGCACAGCATTATGCGGTCTCCCGGCAGAAGCGGGAAAGCCCGCAGCACCACGTCCGGGGAAAGCGCGGCTCCGCTGCCCATGTACTGCGCGAGCGCGTCCCTGTCCTTGTCGGAAACCGCCTGCCGGTAGCTTATGCTCCCGTCAGCAACGTGGGCGAGCAGGGTCTGGAAGTGATCCTGATCCTCGGTGAGCTGGGTGAGTATGCTCCCGCGGCGCAGATATATCCGGCTGTCGCCGACCGAGCAGAAATACAGCCCCTCCGGCGTGACGACCGCCTCCGTCATGGTGGAGCCTCCCCTGGTGCCGCCTGCGGAAATTTCAGAGCTTGTCCGCTGAGCCGCCCTGACGAGCGCTCCCGGGATATCCGCCCCGTCCAGAGGCTCAGAGAGCATTCCGCTGACAGTCTGGGCGCTCACCAGCGCCCCGGAGGAAAGCCCGCCCATTCCGTCCGCGAGGACAGCCGCGAAGCGCTCCATATCCGGTTTCAGCTCAGAGAAGCCGTAGCTGTCCTCCTGATATTCCCGGGCGCCGGGGTGGGTTATGACAGCCGCCGAGATACTCCCGCAGCGGAGCCTTGCCGTGAACTTATCCATCGGCGCAGGCTGAGCACTTTACCGGCTCGTCCCATGAGAGCTCCCCGGTCTCAACGGCGCGCTCGTACACGCTTATCTTGTAGTTGAGCCGCTCGAGGGTCTGTGTTATCTGCTCCTGCATGGCGAGGAGATCCTCGCGCTGGTCGGTGAGCAGCTTCAGCCGCTGCGGGATAGTGCTGTCGCCCTGCTGGTACAGCCGGCGGTATTCCACGATGACGTTCACCGGGAGCCCCGCGTTTCTCATGCACAGCGCGAGCTCCAGCCAGTTCAGGTCGGTCTGCTGATAGTCGCGTATCCCGCTGGCGGTGCGCGTTACCTCCGGCACCAGCCCGGCTTTCTCGTAGTATCTGAGCGTATCCTGAGATACGCCGTATTTTTCGCTTACCTGTTTTATAGTCATAATACACCCCTTTTTTTTAATTCGGAATTCGGAATTCATAATTCGGAATTTCGGTGTCCCGCTTCGCGGGACGTATTATAATTCGATACAATCGGATAACCGCCGCGACAGCGCAGACACGATG
>CALBGD010000189.1 GCA_937893735.1 uncultured Clostridia bacterium
TGCGGTGTTATGCAGGCGCTGGCCAGGCTTGAATGAACGACCATGTTCCACACCCTGATTGCGGTACTGATCTGCCCACGCGCCTGCCGTTTTGCCACGAACCGAGCTCGTTTTCATGCCGATATTTCCGTAAGCGTCCTGTACGTCTTTCGGCACGACCATAACCAGCCCCCATTCCTGATGCTCGGCGTCCTGTTTCTGATACTCCTGATCAAGACCGGCAACGAAACCGTCGCCGTAAGCATTGCAGGCAAGGCGAATATTGGTTGCGCTGTACCCCTGCCACGATCTCATGCGGCGGATATTGAGCTGTTCGCGCTTTACGCAATCGACAGCGTAACGAAGAATCCGCTCGGCGATTTCAACATCACTTTCCAGTCCCATCAAAATGATGGTGAGCGATTTGCTGCGCGGCGGCTTGCTGCAATAATTCTTGCAGCAGTAATGCTTGGCAATAACGCCGGCCAGCTTGTAAATCCAGAAGTCGGTCATGGTCGTACATTTGATGTCGCTGAGGATTCTGGTTACGACCTTTTCCTTTTTACCGGTGCATTCTTCCGGGCGGAGCTTGTGCTGAACCATAAGAGCGCGAGCCTTGAGGAGCGCGGCTTTTGCTTCGTTTTCGTTTGGAGATTCTGCCAATGCGAGCAGCTTTGCGATTCTTTCCTTGATATTGTTATTCATTATGTAGTCCTCCTTAAATAAAGAAGAAGAGGTGTTAAAACCTCTTCTTCACGTTTTATGCATTATGATCAAATCGTTTTCACAAAATTTTCTATCAGTACGCCGTCCCGCTTCATAGCGGAAAACACGACATCGGAAGCATCGTAAGAATCCCCGTCGGTCACAATGCCGTAAGTGTCGTTATTTCCGGCGAGAACGTAGTCTTTCGCTTCCGCGATGGCGTTTTTAAGCGTCATATTTCTGGTTACGTCTTCGTCATAGTAGCCGTATTCATGGTCATAAACCATATTGTAGGCTTCAAACTGATCGTCCTGCTTATCAAGCAGAACGCCAACCTCGAGCTTGTATTTCATTTTTTCACCCTCTCTCTTCAATCAGCTCGTTCCAGAGAGATTCAAAATATTCATTCTGAACCTCCGGCGTCTGGTCTTCCCAGCTGCCGTATTCTTCTCTCTGGTTGTCTTTCCACTGCCGAATACATTCGGAAGTGATGATGCTCTTCGCTTCCGAAGCGGAAACGAGTTCGTTGTTGTAGTAGTATTTCATATTGTATTTCTCCCTTTTTTACGTTTCACAGTCTCAATCTTATACATATTTTCATCGCAGAAAGGGCAATAATACGGATATTCTTTCCGCAGCCCTTTCGTGGTTTCTCGCTTGACTTTATGGCCGCATCGCTTGCAGTATCTGTTTTCGATCATGTAGAATCACCTCCTAATCGTGTTTATTCAGCATCGTCTTCCGCTATATCTTCCGCATAGCATTCACCCCCGTTGTTATGCATACAAACTGTGCAGGAATACCAGCAGTTCTGCTGCCCGCAAGGACCTGCAACGCCGCCCCAACCGGTCTGAAAGCCAACATTATAGTGACAGCTATCACAGCCGAAATCATCAGGCAAGTCAAAACATTTGTTCTGAAAAGCTCCGTCCATGGTGTTCCTCCTAAATCATCGTTTTACAACTTCAGCCAATCCCAGAATGGTATCGGTCAGGTTCGGAATGGAATCAATTCCATAGCCGGATTGCATCTCGACCACATCATTGGATGCAATATCTACGATCTCGCAAAAATGGCACCAGCCATCAACACCATCGTATGCAATGCTGATGTCAAGACAAGTGGAGTCCGACAGCGGGACTTCGTAAATGCGGTCATCAACCGACTTTGGTTTCGCATTGTTTCCGTCCCACAGCTCAGGATTGCAACACTTAATGTACTCCTGTGCGATCTTTGCTGCTTCTTTTCGGGTCATGTTTTCACCTCCAAACTCCTTGTTTTAGAAAAAACTGCTAATCAAGCCATACTGAGCGTACAAAGCTCTTTTATACTCGCCTACGGTATCGTACACGCCGCTTGCCATAGCCTTGAAGATGCTCCCTTCGTCGTCGAACAAAGTAAGATTTATTCCTTTGCGACCGTCGTACATCGTATATACAATTGGCCGCAAATCAGCATTTGCTTTACTGCACAGCTCTTTTGCGTAAGATAAGATTTCATTCCATTCAGATAATTTCATGCGTTCGCTCCTCTCAAATACCCGTATAAGCTCGTGTGTTCCACAAATCGATCAGCGGATACGGCGACTGGTCATATCCTCGGTCGATTCCTGCCATGCAGTTGCAGCAGAAGATACGCCAGCGCAGACCTGCTCCATGCTCATATTCTTCTACTGCGATTTCTTCGGTTTCACCACAGAACGGACATGGTTTGATTTTGATATAGTTCGCCAGATTTTTTGCTTTGATAAACTGCATATATATTCTCCTTTCAAATTTCCATATCAGCAAACGCTTTTAGCTCGGCAGCTATATCCTCCGGTGTCGCTGCGAATTTCTTCAGCCACCCATCAAAATGCCGGCTGAGATAAGATTCAAGATTGTCCAAGTTCGCTGGCTCTTCTGCAAGTGTTTTGATTGCCTCGCAGAATGCTTTTGCGTATTCGGTGTATCTTGCTTTTACCATGGTGATGCTCCTTTCAAATACCCGTTTTGTTCGTCAGTTTACCGAGAATCAGGTGATAATCTCGGAAACAAGTCTTACACTCTGAATCCCAATCACAGATGTGACGCGGATTATCTTCGGCGTGAAAGCATTCATCGCAGAGCAGGATGCTTTCGCCGCAATGGCTGCATTTTACGCGGTAGCCGTCAGATGGTGCCCAGTTGGACACTATGTTTTCTCCCATGCAGTGAGGACAAACCTCGACTGCTTCGTGGCGGTATTCAGTCATTTTCATCATCTCCTTTTACTTTTCTGACGAGCTTGTCCGTCAGGTAGTTATTGATGTTGTCCTGATAGTTAGGAGCACTGTACTTACCAATGAACGGCAGGCCGCTGATATCATGCCCGTTCAGCGGAGTAATATTACCAGGAGCAAATCCGACGACGGTATGCTTTTCAACCTTGCCGGTGAAGTCCTGCACAAAGACCTCATCATAGAGGTTGAGCGTTTTCGGGTCAACCAGTTCCGCAGTGATGTATTCCTTGCTGAGCTGTTCCTTGACTGGCTGGCACTCATCGATTGCGATGAGCATTTCGGTGAGGTCATACCCTTCGTGAAATTCGTTCTCGGGAGCGATCACATCGGGGTTCCAATGCTTTACGATCTCCCAGTTTTCGATTTCATAAACACCGTTATCAAGGTAGAGTTCCTTGACAAGCTCGGGAGTCAGAATGGTTGCGCCACCCATGTTTTCAACACCGACTGAGCAGCTGCCGCCGAAGTAATTGCCGATTATCTGTACAAGCCGCGCTGTGCCGTAAGCAGGATCGCTCTCAGGACTGCGGTAGCCCTTGAGTTTGCAGTATTCTGTAAAAGCGCGAACGCTGTCGTAGCCACCGTTCCAGTGGACGTAGACGCCAATGTTAGTGCCGACGCCCTTGATGATTGCTCTGTTTCCCATGATATGTACTCCTATCTCAATCGTTCTGCGGCTTCTTCTGTACGATATAGCCGCGCTTATTTAATTCTTCGATCATCTGCTCGTCTGTATAAGACTCGAAGTTGTAGTCAATCGTGGCGGATTCTTCAATCCATTCTTGATCGTCCAGACTGAAGCGAAAACGCCAGTGGCAATCGTCCTCTCCGGAATAAATCGCTTCGCCTTCCGTAATATACGGGACTAAAGCATCAAGGAACCTCGAGGTTTCATCTTCATGATACTTGTCATCCTCGAAAAAATCGACGCCGTCGTTCCCGATGTTCCAATCGAACCAAACATCGAGCTCGTCCAGTTTTGCTTCAACCTCAGCAATATCTACGCCTTTCTTAAAGGAGGCATAGCCGTTGCCAGATGCATAATATCCCATTATTTTCTCCTTTCAAATTCACATTTTGTGTCAGTCCGTAGTTACGAAATAGTAGGTCAGCTCGTCACCCTTGAGATTTTCCTGTGCGTACTGGGCGGCGCGTTCCCAGAGGGTGTTATACAGTCTGGCAAGCGGCTCATTGTGTTCGTAGTGCTGCCAGATTTTGTGGTTGAGAACCATGATCAGCTCGGTCAGATATTTGTAATCGGTTTTCCAGTCCTGAAAGGCGCGATTGTATGTATCGCAAACCGCGTCAATTCCGAAATTATCTGCGATGCTGAAATCGTCCCAGAAGGTGGTGAGCGGCTTGTAGCCGCAAACCTCCTCGATGTTCCAACGCGGGAGTTTTAAGGTGATTTCCATTTTTGTTACGCCTCCTCTTTGT
>CALBGD010000190.1 GCA_937893735.1 uncultured Clostridia bacterium
CAGCGTTTCGGTGAGATGGAGGTTTGGGCTCTGGAGGCTTACGGCGCTGCGTATACGCTTCAGGAGATCCTGACCGTCAAGTCCGATGACCTGATGGGACGTCAGAAGACCTACGAGGCTATCGTTAAGGGCGAGCCCGTTCCAAAGCCCGGAGTTCCTGAGTCCTTCAAGGTAATGATAAGAGAGCTTCAGGGTCTCGGCCTTGATGTAAGAGTTCTCGATGAGAACGGCGACGTTGTTGACCTCAGAAACGACGACGGCGACGAGGACGAGGGCGGATATACCTCTGACACCATGGAGCTTGACTACAACGCGAACGAGAACGAGCTGAACAACAGCGGCTACGACATCGTTGACGAAAAGGACATCAATCCTGACCACGTTGAGAGCGAGAGCGACAATGACGACTCCTTCCTCGGGGATCTCCCGGAGGACGGCGAGCCTATCGACTTTGACGAGGACGAGTGATCCTGTTTCAGGAAAGCATCTCCGGCGGCACCCCGCCGAAAAGGCGGGGAGTTCCGCGTGTTTTGATAGAGAAATGAGGTAAAAATTTGAGTTACACTGTTTTTGAGTCAATGAAGATCGGACTTGCCTCTCCCGACCAGATCAGAGATTGGTCTTACGGCGAGGTTCACCGTCCTGAAACCATAAACTACCGTACCCAGAAGCCGGAAAAGGAAGGTCTTTTCTGCGAACGTATCTTCGGCCCGCAGAAGGACTGGGAGTGCAACTGCGGAAAGTACAAGAGAGTACGCTATAAGGGCAAGATATGCGACAAGTGCGGCGTTGAAGTCACCCGCGCAAAGGTGAGACGCGAGCGCATGGGTCACATAGAGCTTGCAACTCCTATCTCCCACATCTGGTATTTCAAGGGCACGCCCTCCCGTATCGGTCAGATACTCGACATCTCCCCGAAGAGACTTGAAGAGGTAATCTACTTCACTAAGTATATCGTTATCGACCCGGGCGAGGCTAAGGAGCTCAGCAAGAACCAGCTCCTCGAAGAAAAGGAATACGCGAACTTCCGTACCAAGTACGGAAACGACTTCAAGGCAGGCATGGGCGCCGCGGCTATTCAGGAGCTGCTGAAGGAGATCGACCTCGAGAAGCTCTCCAACGAGCTGAAAGAGGAGCTCGCCGCAACACAGCAGGGTCAGAAGCGCGTAAAGCTGCTCAAGCGCCTTGACGTTGTTGACGCATTCCTTAAGTCCCACAACCGTCCCGAGTGGATGGTGCTCAACGCTATTCCGGTAATTCCTCCAGATATCCGCCCGATGGTACAGCTCGACGGCGGCAGATACGGCGTTTCCGACCTGAACGAGCTTTACAGACGCGTTATCAACAGAAACAACCGTCTGAGAAAGCTGTATGAATACAGCTCCCCTGAGATAATCGTGAGAAACGAGAAGCGTATGCTCCAGGAAGCGGTTGACGCCCTTATCGACAACGGCAGACACGGCAGACCGTACACCGGCTCCAACAACCGCCCGCTGAAGTCCCTCTCCGACCTGTTAAAGGGTAAGCAGGGACGTTTCCGTCAGAACCTGCTCGGTAAGCGTGTTGACTACTCCGGACGTTCCGTTATCGTCGTTGGCCCTGAGCTCAAGATGGATCAGTGCGGTCTCCCGAAGGAGATGGCGCTCGAGCTGTTCAAGCCGTTCGTTCTCAACGATCTGGTAGTTAAGGGCAGCGCCCAGAACATCAAGCAGGCAAAGAAGATGGTAGAGCGCGCAGACGACAAGGTATGGGATTCCCTGGAGTGCGTTATCAAGGATCACCCCGTGCTCCTCAACCGTGCGCCTACGCTCCACAGACTTGGTATTCAGGCATTCTCTCCGATTCTCGTTGAGGGTCGTGCAATAAAGCTGCACCCGCTGTGCTGTACCGCGTTCAACGCGGACTTCGACGGCGACCAGATGGCGGTTCATCTTCCCCTGTCCGCTGAGGCCCAGGAAGAGGCAAGGACTCTCATGCTGGCAGCTAAGAACCTCCTGAAGCCGTCTGACGGACGCCCTGTTACCGTTCCTACACAGGATATGGTACTTGGTTCCTACTACCTGACCCTCGACAAGCCCGGCGAAAAGGGCGAGGGCAAGGTGTTCCGCGACGCCAACGAGGCTATTATGGCTTATCAGGACGGCGTTATCTCCATTCATGCCGCTATCAAGGTAAGAGTTACAAAGGATCTCGGCGACACCAAGATCACAAAGCTCGTTCCTGCAACAGTCGGACGTATTATCTTCAACGAGCATATCCCGCAGGATCTCGGCTATGTTGACAGAACAGACCCCGAACACCAGCTCGATTATGAGATATCCTTCAAGGTAGGCAAGAGCCAGCTCGGTAAGATCATCGACCGCTGCCTGAAGAACCACGGCACGGCTACCACGGCTCAGGTGCTTGATAAGATCAAGGCTATGGGCTATAAGTACTCCACAAGATCCGGTATCACCGTTGCGGTATGCGACGCTGATATCCCGCCGCAGAAGGCTCAGATTCTCGCCGACGCGGACGCAAAGATCGCAAAGCTGAACAAGCAGTTCAACCGCGGCTTCATCTCCGACACCGAGAGAAAGGCTGAGTTCATCAGCATCTGGAACAAGGCGACCGAAGATGTAGGTAACGCGCTGAACGACAACCTCGATAAGTACAACAACATCTACATGATGGCTGACTCCGGAGCCCGTGGTTCTAAGAACCAGATCAGACAGCTCGCCGGAATGAGAGGACTTATCGCGAACACCTCCGGTGCGACCATCGAGATGCCTATCAGGGCTAACTACCGTGAAGGTCTGAACATTCTGGAATACTTCATCTCCTCCCGAGGCGCCCGTAAGGGTCTGGCGGATACCGCGCTGAGAACCGCGGACTCCGGCTATCTGACAAGACGACTGGTCGACGTATCTCAGGAAGTTATTATCCGCGAGGAGGACTGCGGCACCACCAACGGTATCGACGTTTACGAGATACGCGAGGGCAAGGAGCTTGTAGAGCCGCTGAGCGAGCGTCTTGTAGGACGCTACCTGTCCGAGGATTTCAAGGACAAGGACGGCAACGTGCTCGTTTCCAAGGATAAGCTGATGAACGATCAGGACGCTGCAAAGATCGTTAAGTGCGAGCCTGAAAAGGTAAAGGTACGCTCCGTGCTTACCTGCGGACTTAAGAACGGCGTCTGCGCTCACTGCTACGGCGCTTCTCTGGCTAACGGTCAGCTCATCAATATCGGCGAGGCAGTAGGTATCATCGCGGCGCAGTCCATCGGTGAGCCTGGTACCCAGCTTACGATGAGAACGTTCCATACCGGCGGTATCGCTTCCGCAGAGGATATCACACAGGGTCTTCCGCGAGTAGAGGAACTTTTCGAGAGCCGCCGTCCGAAGAACGCGGCTATCATCACCAAGGTCTCCGGTAAGGTTCGCTACGAGGAGATCAAGAAGACAAGACACGCTATCATCACTCAGGCTGACGGCACGGAAGAGGCTTATGCAGTTCCGTTCGGTTACAGACCCAAGGTTTACGACGGAGACACCGTTGTTGCCGGCGACGCTCTGACTGAGGGTTCCATCAACCCACACGACGTTCTGGAGGTCAAGGGCGAAGAGGCAGTTCAGAACTACATCATCGCCGAGGTTCAGAAGGTTTACCGCTTACAGGGTGTTGATATCAACGATAAGCATATCGAGGTCATCGTTCGCCAGATGATGAGAAAGATCAGGATAACTGATCCGGGCGACAGCTATCTGCTTCCCGGCTCCATCATCGGCAAGAACGAGCTGACAGAGGTCTGCGAGGAGATCCAGAACCGCATTGACGCGGGCGAGATAGGTCTCAGAATGCCGCAGACTGAGGCAGTGCTCCTCGGTATCACAAAGGCTTCACTGGCAACGGACAGCTTCCTGTCGGCGGCTTCCTTCCAGGAGACCACAAGAGTTCTCACGGACGCTGCTATACGCGGCAAGATCGACCCGCTGCTCGGTCTGAAGGAGAACGTAATCATCGGTAAGCTCATTCCTGCCGGAACCGGTCTATTCGCTGAAGAGCGCGAGGCTGAGAAGGCTGCTGCGGCTGCCGCTGCGGCAGAGGCTGAGAATGCTTCTTCTGATGAAACTGTTGGCTAAAATGCACAAAAACCAGCAGCTATGATTTAACTATAACGGTGTTTGCTACAAAGTTTCGCTGAAGCTCTTGACAAACACCGTTATTTGCTTTAAAATATATAAATGTGTGTGAGTATATTTTCGTAAACTGCCGGAAAAATACAAACAGACAAAAATTTATTGGAGGTGAAATAATGCCTACGTTTAATCAGCTTGTCCGCAAGGGACGTGAGGTTTCTGAGAAGAAATCCAAGGCTCCTGCACTTCAGAAGGGCATGAATACTCTGCACAAGCAGCAGATCGACCAGTCTTCTCCCCAGAAGAGAGGCGTTTGCACAGCAGTTCGTACCCAGACCCCTAAGAAGCCGAACTCCGCAATGAGAAAGGTTGCCAGAGTTAAGCTTTCCAACGGTTATGAAGTTACAGCTTATATTCCCGGTATCGGACACAAACTGCAGGAACACTCCGTTGTTCTGATCCGCGGCGGCCGTGTTAAGGACCTTCCTGGTGTGCGTTACCACATCATCAGAGGTACACTCGACGCTCAGGGTGTAGACAAGAGAATGCAGGGACGCTCCAAGTATGGTGCTAAGCGTCCGAAGGCTGGAAAGAAAGCGTAATTTCTGACTTAATAGCTGTCAGACAAGGCATTATTTTTGATAGAGCCTCTGTTTGGACGGCGGAAGGTCAATGCCACGCCAGAATGGTATGGTTTTTATGCTTTCGAGTACCTATGATTTTCATTTCGTATGAAGGAGGGAAGTAAAGTGCCAAGAAGAGGTAATGTTCCGAAGCGTGAGGTTCTTCCGGATCCTGTGTACGGCTCTGAGCTCGTAACAAGACTGGTAAACAATATCATGCTCGACGGAAAGAAGGGCGTAGCCCAGAAGATCGTATACGGCGCATTTGAGATCGTTGCTGAAAAGACCGGCAAGGATGCTCTGGAAGCTTTCGAGGAGGCAATGGAGAACATCATGCCGCAGCTCGAGGTAAAGGCTCGCCGTGTCGGCGGTGCAACCTACCAGGTTCCTATGGAGGTTCGCCCCGAGAGAAGACGCACACTCGGCCTGAGATGGATAACCACATACAGCCGTGCTCGTAACGAAAAGACAATGAAGGAAAGACTTGCAAACGAGATCCTTGACGCACTCAATGGTCAGGGCGGCGCTTGCAAGAAGCGTGACGATACTCATAAGATGGCTGAAGCTAACAAGGCTTTCGCACATTATAAGTGGTAATCAGAAACAGATGACTTATCCGGGGCTAAAACCCCGGGTAATTCCAGAATTACGGAGGAATTTATGAAAAGAGACGTATCTCTCGAAATGACCCGTAATATTGGTATCATGGCGCACATCGACGCAGGTAAGACAACTACCACAGAGCGTATCCTGTTCTACACTGGTGTAAACCACAAGATCGGTGAAACTCACGATGGTACTGCTACGATGGACTGGATGGCTCAGGAGCAGGAAAGAGGTATCACAATTACTTCTGCCGCTACAACAGCTTTCTGGAAGGGCCACAGAATCAATATTATCGATACCCCTGGTCACGTTGACTTCACCGTTGAAGTTCAGCGTTCCCTGAGAGTTCTTGACGGTTCCGTAACTGTTTTCTGTGCAAAGGGCGGCGTAGAGCCTCAGTCAGAAACAGTATGGCGTCAGGCAGATGAATACCATGTACCCAGAATGGCTTATGTCAACAAGATGGATATCATGGGCGCAGACTTCTACAACGTAGTACAGATGATGCACGACAGACTCAAGTGCAACGCTGTTCCGATCCAGCTCCCTATCGGTTCTGAGGCGGACTTCAGAGGAATCATCGACCTCGTTGAGATGAAGGCTGATATTTACTACGATGATATGGGTAAGGATATGCGCGTTGAGGATATCCCTGCCGATATGATGGACAAGGCTAAGGAGTACAGACAGAACCTTCTCGAGAAGGTAGCTGAGCTGGACGACGCGCTGATGGAGAGATACTTCGAGACCGAGGGTGAAGACTTTACCATTGAGGAGATCAAGGCTGCCATCAGAAAGGGTACTATCGAGAACAGATTCGTTCCCGTTACCTGCGGTACTTCTTACAGAAACAAGGGCGTTCAGAAGCTTCTCGACGCTGTTGTTGACTATATGCCTTCTCCTCTCGACATTCCTTCCATCAAGGGTATCGACCCTGAGACCGGCGAGGAAGTTGAAAGACACGCTGGCGATGATCAGCCGTTCTCCGCGCTTGCATTCAAGATCGCTACCGACCCGTTCGTTGGTAAGCTCTGCTTCTTCAGAGTTTACTCCGGTTACGTTGAGGCTGGTACAAGCGTTCTGAACGCAACTAAGGACAAGACTGAGCGTATGGGCCGTATCCTGCTGATGCATGCCAACCATCGTGAAGATCTGGAAACCGTATATTCCGGTGATATTGCCGCTGCCGTGGGCCTGAAGAACACCACCACCGGTGATACGCTCTGCGATGAGAACCACCCTGTTATCCTTGAGTCCATGGAGTTCCCGGAGCCGGTTATCGACCTCGCTATCGAGCCCAAGACCAAGGCTGGCCAGGAAAAGATGGCTATCGCACTCGCAAAGCTTGCTGAAGAAGACCCGACATTCAAGACCTGGACAAACCAGGAGACTGGTCAGACCATCATCGCTGGTATGGGTGAGCTCCACCTCGATATCATCGTTGACAGACTTCTCCGTGAGTTCAAGGTTGAGGCTAACGTCGGCGCTCCTCAGGTTGCTTACAAGGAGACCATCACCGGTACAGCAGACATCGACATGAAGTACAAGCGTCAGTCTGGTGGTTCCGGTCAGTACGGTCACGTTAAGATAAAGGTAGAGCCGAACGAGTCCGGTAAGGGCTACGAGTTCAGCAACGACGTTGTCGGCGGTTCTATCCCGAAGGAGTTCATCCCTGCTGTTGATGCAGGTATCC
>CALBGD010000191.1 GCA_937893735.1 uncultured Clostridia bacterium
CAGAGCATCAGCGTTGATCCGTACCAGGACTATGACGGTCAGCAGTGGGAATGAGGAGGAAAAAACTACATGGGAAAACATCTGAAACAGAAATCTGCGCCTGCACCTAAGAAGAGATATGAAAAGCAGAAAAAGAAGAATGTGGCTGCGAAGCCCACCCCGCCTCGCAAGACGTTCTTAGATATGATCGCGCCGGGAGTTATGAAGTTCAACCCCGACGTGTACATCCGGGATAACCTCTGCTGCTGTGTCTGGGCGCTGAAGGAGTACCCGGCGGCAACTGAGGATCAGGCTATACTGCGTCACCTCGGCGAGAAGTGCGGCGTAAACATCCGCATATACACGCGCATCGTTGACGCGATGGAGGAAAACCGCATCATTCAGAACGCCACCAACAAGAACAGACTCAGCCGCGCCAACACCAACGACACCAAGCAGATGATCACCGCCGAAGGTAACCTGCAGGATGTATTCGAGATGGTCAACACCATGCGCAAGCGCCGTGAGCCACTCATTCACTGTGCGGTGTTCATTGAGCTGTGCGCCCCTACAATGCAGGAGCTTGAGCGCTTGCAGTCTGAGGTCATATCTGAGCTGCTACGGTCAAAGCTCAATGTGGATAGACTTCGGCTGCGCCAGCAGAAAGGCTATCTCTCCACCTGCCCGCAGGGACACAACATCTTCGGCACACAGTTCGAGCGTGTGCTTCCGGCGTCCAGCGTTGCGAACTTATACATATATAATTATTCTGGTAAAACTGACGCGAACGGCTTCTACATTGGCAAGGACAGATACGGCAGCAACATCCTCACAGACTTCGACCAGCGCGACGAGGACAAGACCTCGGCAAACGTTCTCATACTCGGCAACTCCGGTCAAGGCAAGTCGTATCTCATGAAGCTTTTGATGGTCAACTGCCGCGAGGCTGGGAAAAACATTATCTCGCTGGACGTTGAGCACGAGCAGGGCGAACTCTGTGCCGCGCTTGACGGATGCTTCATCGACCTCATGGGCGGGCAGTACATCATCAACGTGCTTGAACCGAAGTGCTGGAGCACCGGCGAGGATGAGGACGATCCGTCAACGCCGGAGACGTTCAAAAAGAAAACCGTGCTGTCTCAGCACCTCTCGTTCCTGCGGGATTTCTTCCGTGCATATAAGGACTTCACCGATCCTAAGATAGACACGATAGAGATACTGCTCTCAAAACTGTATTCCAAGTTCCATATTTCAGACTACACGAATTTTGCGCAGCTCAAGCCGGAGGATTATCCGGTGCTTTCTGACCTGTATAATCTCATTGAAGAGGAATACAAAAACTACGATGCGGCGGCGCACAATCTTTATACCCCGCAGCTCCTGCAGGAGGTCCTGCTCGGCCTGAACTCCATATGCAAAGGCGCAG
>CALBGD010000192.1 GCA_937893735.1 uncultured Clostridia bacterium
GTTGACCTCAGCAGCGATAAGTTCGCAATGCAGAGATTAAAGGACGAGGCTGAGAAGGCTAAGATCGCACTCTCCAACTCCACATCTGTCAATGTTAATATCCCGTATATCACCGCAGACGCTACCGGTCCTAAGCACCTGAACGTAACTCTCACAAGGGCTAAGTTCAACGAGCTGACCGCTGACCTGGTAGAGTCCACAATGGGTCCGCTGAAGCAGGCAATTTCCGATTCCGGTCTGTCCAAGAACGAGATTGACAAGATCCTTCTGGTCGGCGGTTCCACAAGAATCCCGGCTGTTCAGGACGCAGTAAAGAACTTCCTCGGCAAGGATCCGTTCAAGGGTATCAACCCTGATGAGTGCGTAGCTATCGGCGCAGCTATCCAGGGCGGCGTTCTCAATAAGGAAGTAACAGGTCTGCTTCTGCTTGATGTAGCTCCTCTGTCCCTTGGTATCGAGACCGCAGGCGGCGTTTGCACAAGAATGATCGAGCGTAACACCACCATTCCTACCAAGAAGAGCCAGATATTCTCCACCTACTCCGACAACCAGCCGAGCGTTGATATCAACGTTCTCCAGGGTGAGCGTGAGTTCGCAAAGGACAACAAGTCTATCGGTACCTTCCGTCTGGACGGCATCGCTCCGGCTCCCCGTGGAATCCCGCAGATCGAGGTTACATTCGATATCGACGCTAACGGTATCGTAAACGTAACCGCTAAGGACCTCGGCACTGGCAAGGAGCAGCACATCTCCATCACTGCTTCTACCAACATGAGCAAGGAAGATATCGACAAGGCTGTCAAGGAAGCTGAGCAGTTCGCAGCAGAGGACAAGAAGCGTAAGGAAGAGGTAGACGCTCGCAACGAGGCAGACCAGATGGTTTACCAGATCGAGAAGTCCATGACCGATTTCGGCGACAAGGTAACAGAGGACGACAAGGCTAAGGTTCAGCCGAAGCTCGACGCCCTCAAGGAAGCGCTCAAGGGCACTGATATCGAAGCGATCAAGACCGCCAAGGACGAGCTCCAGAAGGAGTTCTACGAGGTAGCGGGCAAGATCTATCAGGCACAGGGCGCGGCAGCAGGCGCTGACGGCGCAGCTCCTCAGGACAACGGCCCCGTTGACGGCGAAGTTGTTGACGAATAATTTCTAAGGTAAAACAGAGCGCCTTGAGGTACCGAAAACACCCCAGGGCGCTTTGGGTTAACCACCTCATACAAAGGATTGATTACTTATGGATAAAAAAGATTATTACGAGGTGCTGGGGCTCAAAAAGGGTGCGACTGACGCCGAGATAAAGAAGGCTTACCGCCAGATGGCGAAGAAGTACCACCCCGACCTTAATCCTGATAATCCCGAGGCAGAGGCAAAATTCAAGGAGGTCAACGAAGCGAACGACGTTCTTTCCGACCCTGAGAAGAAAGCCAAGTATGACCAGTTCGGGTTTGCAGGCGTTGATCCCAGCTATGGAGCAGGCGCGGGCGGCGGTACAGGCGGCTTTGGAGGCTTCTCTACCGCAGGCGGCAATGTGGATTTCGGCGACATCTTCGGCGATATCTTCGGCGCATTCTCCGGCGGAAGCTCACGGTCACAGAATCCTAATGCGCCGCGTTACGGCTCCGATATCGTTGTGTCGCTCAGCATAAGCTTTATGGAAGCGTGCAAGGGCATAACCCATGATATCGAGATAAACCGCGTCGAGACCTGCGACGAGTGCGGAGGCACAGGCGCTAAGAAAGGCACCGAGGTCAAGACCTGCCCTGACTGCCGCGGCACAGGTAAGGTCAATGTACGCCAGCAGACGATGTTCGGCATGATGCAGACGACCAGGACCTGCTCCAAGTGCATGGGCAAGGGCAAGATAATCGCAACTCCGTGCCCGAAGTGCTCCGGCTCCGGCAATGTACAGAAGAAGGTCACGATATCCGTCAATATCCCGGCAGGTATCGCAGACGGTCAGATAGTAAAGCTGAGCGGAAGAGGAAACGCGGGCGCCAACGGCGGTCCAAGGGGAGACCTCAAGGTTCGTATTTCCGTTCGTCCTGACAAGGTATTCGAGCGTGACGGAGACAATATCCTTGTCGAAGTTCCGCTGACCTACACTCAGGCGGCGCTTGGTGCGGAGATAGATATCCCGACCATTGACGGCACGATGAAGTACACCATTCCCGCAGGCACACAGCCTGGAAAGGTGTTCACCCTGCGCGGCAAGGGCGTTCAGCACTGCCAGAGAACAGGCCGTGGCGATGAG
Source organism: uncultured Clostridia bacterium (assembly GCA_937893735.1). Lineage (GTDB taxonomy): Bacteria > Bacillota > Clostridia > Oscillospirales > Ruminococcaceae > CAG-115. The sequence continues at coordinate 2,252 of CALBGD010000192.1, forward strand.
CTCGTTACCGTGTCCATCGAGGTCCCCACGAACCTCAACAAGAAGCAGAAGGACGCTTTACAGGCATTCGAAAGCACGCTTGATGAGAAGAATTACTCCCGGCGCGCGAACTTCTTCGACCGCCTGAAGGATCTTTTTAAGCAGTGATAATAATTCTCAGAGCCGCTCCGGTATGGGGCGGTTCTTTTTTCTGCCTTTTTCTCGCATTTCCGCGTGAATTCACGGCTGTTCTGTCAAAATTATGCCATTAACCCCTTGAAAATAAAACGGATTTGTGATAAAATATAATCTGAGTTATTATGTATATGTATAGCTGTCGATACTACATAGAAAGGACGTGCTTCAGGGCACGCATGGTGGAAATACATGGCTAAGCTTAAGATAGCAGTTTTATTCGGAGGAGCTTCGAGCGAGCATGAGGTTTCGCTGGTTTCAGCGTATTCCGTGCTGAACAACATTCCTAAGGATAAGTACGATGTAATGTGCATAGGAATCACAAAAAAGGGACACTGGATGTACTATCCGGGCGAATATGAGGACATAAAGACCGGCGAGTGGGAGAACAATCCCGACAACTGCACGGCGGTCATCAGCCCGGATACGGTCGGCAGGGGAGTGCTCCTACTGGGCGCGGACGACAAGTGCTACCTGCGTAAGGTGGACGCTGTGTTCCCGGTTCTGCACGGAAGATTCGGCGAGGACGGAACTGTTCAGGCGCTCTGCGCGCTTGCGGGGCTTCCCTGCGTTGGCTGCGACATGACCAGCAGCGCCGACTGCATGGATAAGGCG
>CALBGD010000193.1 GCA_937893735.1 uncultured Clostridia bacterium
GCAGCCGCCGATAAGGAAGATGTGCCGGATCTTTCCCGCCTTTATCAGCCCGATGAGCTTCTCCGCGTGAGAGAGCACAGCTTCGTGCGCGAATCCGGTGGTCACCTGATGTCCGCCGTTCATGCCGGTCATTTCCTTGGGTTCGTCATAGCCGCCGCATTCGATGGCTTTCTTTATCACGGGGGTGAAGTCCTTGTCCTCGCCGATGTGGACTACCTCGGGATAGGAAACCACCGAGGTGGTGAACACGCGGTCAGCGTAGCTCTCACGCAGCGGCATAAGGCAGTTTGTCGTGAACAGTATCGGCGCGGGAATGTTGTGGAATTCCGACTGCTGATTCTGCCAGCCGGTGCCGAAATTGCCCTTTAGCTGCGGGTGCTTTTTCAGCTCCGGATAGCCGTGCGCCGGGAGCATTTCGCTGTGGGTGTAGATGTTCACACCCTTGCCGTCCGTCTGCTCCAGCAGGAGTTTCATGTCGTGGAGGTCGTGCCCGCTGACCACGATGAACGGTCCCTTTTCAATGGTGAGCGGCACCACTGTCGGCATGGGATCACCGTATGCGTCGGTGTTCGCCTTGTCGAGAAGCTCCATGCATTTGAGGTTCACGGCGCCGGTTTTCAGCACCAGCGGCAGGAGTACGTCCTGCGGCTCGTCCTCGCCGAGATGGTACAGACCCTCGTAGAAGAACTCGCTGACCTCCCGGCAGGTCTTTCCGAGAATACGCGCGTGGTAGGCATACGCCGCCATTCCCTTAAGCCCGAAGAGTATCAGGGATTTCAGCGAGCGGATATCCGCGTTGCCGTCCCAGATTTTCTCCATGGGGTAGTCCTCGAATTTTTCCTGAGAAATGCGGCCCTTTTCCTTTTCGACCTCGGTTTTCACGGCTTTCACCGTTGAATTGTTGAAATTTACGTTGGTTATCGTGGTGAAAAGTGCCTTTTCAACCAACGCGTCTGTGGTCTCGGTGGGTCTGCCATTTCTGGCGGCTCGGGATAGACCTATCAGCGCGCTGATTATCTCGTCCTGATAGTTCGCGGTGTCCGCTTTCTTTCCGCAGACTCCCGCCTTTCCCTCGCAGCCGGTGTTGTGCGCGGTCTGCTGGCACTGGAAGCAAAACATATCCTTCATGAGTAATGTTCCTTTCTGAATTGGATTCTGTGCGGTTATTATTCCCGGAAAAGCGGGGGTAATTCATGAAAATACCTCTTGCACTTGCAGAAATCCGGAAAATGTGCTACAATGTAATCACACATCTGATGGAGGTAAATTTATGAAGAAATACAGAGGCATTACAGCCGCAGTTCTTGCCGCGGCGATATTAACAGGCTGCTCAGCGCAGGAGCAGAACGGCTCTAAGCAGGAGCCAACTGTGGACGTGACGTCCTCCGCAGAGCCGACCGCGCAGGCTCCGACAGAAGAAACTTCCGGTGAAGCGCCGGAGCAGACGGACATTGCGATGACGAACGCCCCGGAGGAAACTACGGCTCCCGCTGAAACAGCTTCCCAGCCAGAAAATACCGAAAGTTATATTGCTGACTGGATATACGGAACGTGGAGCGTTATCAGCGTTAACGGCGCAGATTACTGGAGCTACGCTGATGCAAACGGACTTGACGGCGAGTATCAGATGGTTTTCGATAAGGACGGCTGCCAGATTCTGACCGGAAGCGCCGGGCTCGCGGACACCATGACATACGCGATAACGGACGAGGGCGCGGAGCTTTACATGGACAATGGTTATGTGTGGGTGACTCTGACCTATGACCAGAGCTCGGATACGCTTTCCGCAGTGGAAAGCGGGCAGACGATAGTTCTGAAGCGGGGTGAAAACCCGCGGCAGATCGAGCCGCAGGTGGATTATATCGCCGACTGGATATACGGCACATGGAGCATGAAAACGGTAAACGGTCAGGATTTCTGGGAATATGCCAGCGCAAATGACATCAGTGACGAGTATATCCTCAAATTCACCGCACAGAATGTCGGGGCATACTCCGGAGATGAGCTGACTGGCACATATGCCTACCGCATAACGGACGAGGGCGCAAAGCTGACAGACGATTCCGGCGTTATATATGTCCTGACCTACGATCCGTCGGCAGATACCCTCACCATCAGCGGTGACGGCATAACCGGAGTGCTCAGGCGCGGCGAGAATCCCAGACCTGCCGCAGACTGGATATACGGCACATGGAGCATGAAAACGGTCGGCGATAAGGACTTCTGGGATTATGCCGACGAGTACGGCATGACCGAGGAGTATATCCTCAGATTCACTGAGCGGGAGGTCGGGGTGTACTCCGGAGATACGCTTAAGGGAACGTTCGCATACCTCGTGACCGAAGATGGCGCGGAGATTTTCAATAATGACGGGACCAAGAGCGTTTTTGTATACGACCCAGCGGCGGATACGCTTATATTTTCCGAGAACGGCATAACAGGAGTGCTCAGGCGCGGCGAGAATCCGAGACCCGGCGTACAGTAAAACATTTACAATTTTATTTCATAATTGTGTCATTCTGTACATTGTTTTTTGCAGAGGTATAAAACTTTTGGTATTATATCCAAAGATTTTTTGGTATTGTTGACAAACTAATGCGCTTGTGATATAATCGCTATGTCATAAAGAAATATGGCAGATACTTACAGAAATATATGTATTTAAGGAGAAACACATCTATGAAGATCACAAAGATCCTTGCAGCAGTCGTAGCTGCCGCAGCAGTTCTGTCTTTCGCAGGCTGCAGCAATAACAACACATCTTCTTCCAGCGCGGCTGACAGCAGCTCCGCAGCTGAGAGCACCTCTTCTAACGCAGAGACAGCTTCCACAGCAGACGCAGCTTCTACCGCTGACGCTTCCAACGCGGACGATAACGCAGCAGCTGCAACAGCTGAGGCAGCAGCTACCGCTGAGGCTCCCGCATTCGACGTATCCGCAATGTACGGCGACTGGGTTCTCGCAGCAATAAACAATGGCACAGACACCATGGACGTTGCAACTTTCGCTGCTTCCCTCAACGCTGAACCCGAGAGCTGCCTGGTATTTGTTACCATTGATGAGAACGGCTACACCAGCAAGGTTCTCGACAACTCCACAACATTCGCTTACACTGCTACCGAGAACGGTATCACAGTTGACATGGACGGCGCTGAGCTTCCTGTGGTTTATGACGCAGACAGCGATGTTATCGCTTACGGCGTAGCTCAGGACGAGGTTACTTACAAGTATGTATTCATGAGAAATACAGGCGACGCTGCAACTGCTGAGGCTGCTCCCGCAACTGCACAGGCTGCCGCTACCGCTGAGGCTGCTGAGTAATTCCTGCTGAAATGCACACAAAGACCCGGACGGTTCATTCTGTCCGGGTCTTTTTCGGTTGACAACTGTGCTCAAATGTGGTACAATATTCTCCGGACACTACTGGACAGGAGATTTCACATGAAAAAGACGATCATTGCAATCATGCTGGCGGCGGTAACACTGATGTGCACTGCTTGCAGCCGCTCGATAGATATGGAGAAGCTCATAGGGACGTGGAGCTGCACTCCAGACGGCGGAGAGCCCATAACCATCACGATAACGGACGAGAGCTTCACGCAGTCCTCCGGCGGGGTGACCGGCGAGCCGCTGAAGTACGAGCGCAATTCCGACGGGATAAACGTGCGCGGCACGGACGGAAAGGTGCTGATAACCCTCTATTACAGCGAGGACGGCACGGTGTACTACACGGTCAAGGCTTCTGACGGCACGGACGTAAAGTATACTTTCACTAGAAGCTGAATTGCAGGCTCCCGGGATCCCGGGGGCTTTTTCGCATTTATGCGGGATTTCGTGGACTTTCGCGGAAATGCGCAATTATTTTCGCCCGGCTACTTGAAAAAAGTCCCGGATTGCGGTATAATATAAAATGTATATTTCTATTAACTGATGACAATAAAGGAGATAAGCAAGTGTTCAAGGGACCTTTAATTGAGATAATACAGCTCATATTCAAGAGCAACCGCACAAACTGGGATATTATAAGCGTTGTTCTTTCGTTATTTTCGGTGCTTATAATACTGTTCGTTATATTCCCGCTGAGGAACTGCGGGCGCGGACTGGTGGCGAAGATCCTCGGCGACGATACCCCGGAGCGCTCCGGAATGCTCACGCTGAACCCGATAGCCCACCTTGACCTTATCGGCGCGCTGGCAATGCTGGTCTGCCGTATCGGCTGGACTAAGCCAATGCCGATAGATATCCGCAGGTGCACGAAGGTCTCGCAGAAAAAGGCTGTCGTGCTGGTCTCCCTGGCGGGGCCGGTCGCGAATATCCTGCTTGCCTATGTTCTTACTATTATATATAAGATAGTCATGCTGAGCGCGGGCGCGGACAATATGACCGCCGTGTACATCAGTCTCGGTCTGCTTTACACTATCCAGATAAGCGTATTTCTGGCGGTGTTCAACCTTGTGCCTATACCTCCGTTTGACGGATTCAACGTGCTCGCCTGCTTCCTGCCGGGAAAGGCGGTCTATTTCATGCAGAAGAATCAGCAGATATTCTACTGGGTGTTCTTCGCGCTGCTTATATTCGGAGTGCTGGACGTTCCGCTCGGCGCTGCCACCAACGGTATAATCTGGCTGCTTGAAAAGGCTTCGTTCTTTATTCCTGCCGCGATCTGATGGAAGAACTTAACTTCAAGCTGGAGATCTTCGAGGGTCCGCTGGAGCTTATGCTCTCGCTTATCCAGAAGCACAAGCTGAACATTCAGGACATTGAGATAAGCGTTCTGCTCGACCAGTTCATGCTTTACCTCGACAGAATGTCCGAGGCGGATTTAGAGATAACCTCGGACTTCCTTGAAATGGCGGCGCGGCTCATTATGATAAAATCCGCGGCGCTCCTGCCCAGGGAGGAAGCCGAGCAGATGAAGCGCGAGCTTCAGGGCGCGCTGATAGAGTACGCCCTCTGCAAGACCATGGCGGAGCGGCTGAAAAAGCGCTATCTTGGCGACGTTGTGTTCGTCAGGGAGCCGATGGAGATAGAATTCGACAGGGCTTACCACAAGAGCCACCAGCCCGAGGAGCTCATG
>CALBGD010000194.1 GCA_937893735.1 uncultured Clostridia bacterium
CTTGTAAAGGACGTCACCGTGAAAGGCCATATCACAGCCGGCGGAAGCGCTGATTATATCGGCGGAATCGCGGGCAGCAACTCCGGAAACATCACCAACTGCAAATTCAGCGGAACCATCAAGGGCACCGACTACATCGGCGGAATCGCCGGAATAAATGAAAAGAGCGGACTTATCTCCGGCTGCGAGGCTGCGGGCGCAATGCACGGCAGCCACTACACCGGCGGAATCGCGGGCAGCAACTCCGGTACTATCCTTAACAGCTCCAGCAGGTGCAGCGTGAATACCACTGCAAGCGAGGCGAAGCTCTCCATTCAGGATATCGACTGGGACAGCATAATGTCCTCCGAGGAGCCTGCTTCTATGACCGACGCGGGCGGAATCACCGGTTATTCTGACGGTATAATACAGGGCTGCGAGAACCACGGCACCGTGGGATATCCGCATATCGGCTATAATGTCGGCGGTATCGTGGGCAGACAGTCCGGCTATGTGAACGACTGCGTTAACCATGGCGAGATATTCGGCAGGAAGGACGTAGGCGGTATCGCTGGTCAGCTCGAGCCTTACCAGAGCATAGATTTCGATAAGGACACAGTACAGAAACTGCTTGACGAAATGAACGTACTCGGCGATCTGGTTGACAACCTGATATCAGACGCAAAGGGCGCAGGCGACGCAGTAAACGATCAGGTTCAGGGGCTCACCTATCAGATGAACAACCTGAAAAATTCCGCGGACGATATTTCCGACCGCACGCAGGAGATATACAACGGCTGGACGGACGGCGTAAACGAGATATCCGCGCGTGTTGACGAGGCGCTCGACGGGCTGTCTCCGGCGCTGGACGATTTCCGCGACGGGCTTGATATGCTCAGCGATTTCAGCAGCTCGCTTGAGGAAGTTTTCGACCAGATGAACGCTTCCGGCGATGATATGCAGGCGGCGATAGACAGCGCGAAGTCCGGTCTGGATACGCTCAACGGCGCGATAGAGGGAGTGTCCGCTGCGCTTGACGATATAAGCCTTGCAGCGGATAAGCTCAGCGCCGCAATGGGCGACACCGACAAGACAGAGGCTGCGGTAAAGGACATCATCAAGGCGCTGAATAATGCCAACAGTGAGATAAAGACCATCACAACCGCGCTCACCAAGATAGGCGAGGCGTGCGACGACCTTCAGGAGTGGGTAACAGGCAGGGATTTCAAGCAGCTTACCGATGGAATAGTTGACCTCGGCGAGGCGATGCAGGACGTTACCAAGGCGCTCAGCAAGATGAGCAGCGCCCTCCAGAAGATCGCGGGCTCAGTTGACGCAGACCAGGTACAGAAAGGTCTTGACGAGCTTGCAAGCGCCTCCACGGAGCTGAGCAAGGCGGCGGTGCACGCTGCGGCGGCTATCAAGGCGGCTTCCGGAACTGTGCCTGACACAAGCACGGTAGAAAAGGAGCTCTCCGCCGCTGCGGATAATATCATTGCAGCCGCTGAGCACGTTACCAAGGCGGCAGACGCTCTCAACAAGGCGGTAGACACCAAGGAGCTCAACGATGGCCTGTCCCAGATGGAGACGGCCTCCAAGGAGCTTTCGGCAGCGCTTGACGACGCAGGAAAGGCGATAGACGACATCACCGACGCTGTGGATAAGATAAGCAGCTCAAGGGTGCCCGGCGACGTATACGACGAGATATCCGACCAGATAAAGAAGATGAACACTGCTTTAGGGAACATCTCCGATTCCGCCGACAAGATAAATGCTGCGATCGATGTGATAACCGACCAGATAGATTCAGGTGCGATACAGGACAGCATTGACGCGGTTTCCTCTGCGGCTGACAAGCTGTCCGAGGCTGCGGACGAGATAGCTTCCTCCGGCGACAGCTTCGATGAGGCTGCTGATTCCGTAAGCAAGGCTATTGATTCTCTTCAGGGAGCTTCCGAGTCGGCTTCCGACGCGTCCTCCTACCTTTCGGACGCTTGCAGCAAGTTCTCGGACGGCGCGGATAAGCTGTCCAAACTTGTGAAGAAGCTCGGCGACAAGCCCACTGTTGAATTTCCGGCGGCTGACGAGGATTTCACTGCGGCTGTTGACCGCTTCTCGAACAACTTTTCCGGAATAACCAGCGCGCTGTCTGCTATCAGCAGCACCGCTGAATCGCAGGGAGATATCCTGCTTGACGATGTTCAGGCGATAAGCGATGAGTTCGATAAAATAACCGATATCCTTCAGGAACTCAAGGACAAGGCGATGAACAACGACGACAGCAGCGACGGCTTCACGACCGATGTTTCCGAGGACGATTCCAACAGCAGACAGGGCAAGGCGGCCTCCTGCATAAACTACGGCGGTGTTCAGGGCGACCTGAATGTCGGCGGTATCACCGGCTCCATGGCGATAGACGTGGATTTCGACCCGGAGGACGATATTACCTCCAACGGTCAGCATTCTTTGAGCTTCAGCTATAAGATACGCGACATAATTGAAAACTGCACCAACACCGGCGAGATAACCGCCAAGAAGAATTACTGCGGCGGTATAGTCGGCAAGCAGGACATGGGCGTGGTGCGCGGCTCCGTACAGAATGGCAAGGTGACAAGCACCAATGGGAGCTATGCCGGCGGAATCGCGGGCAGTTCGGCTTCCGCGATAAGAAAGTGCATTTCCAAGGCGACCGTTTCGGCTTCCAGCTATGTCGGCGGAATCGCGGGTCAGGGACTTATCCTGACCGATAACGCCTCGATACTTGACGCTTACGACTACACCGAGTGCGTCGGCGCGGTAGCAGGATACGTTGATTTCAGCGACGACAACGCCGAGGTGCTGAGAAACAGCTTCGTTGACCGCGGAATCGCGGCGATAGACAATATCAGCTATTCCGGAAAGGCTGTCCCGGTGGATTTCGCGAAGTACCGCGAGCTCGCAGGCGCTGCCGCTGTCATTGACGTTAAGTTCATGGTAGACGGCAAGCTTGCCGATACCATTCAGGTTGATTACGGCGGGAAGCTGCGCGAAGCTGATTTCCCGGAAATTCCGGCAAAGGAGGGCTGCTTTGCAAAGTGGTCTGAATTTGACAACGACTGCATAACCTTCCCGGTGGTCGTTGAGGCTGTGTACACTCCGTACGTTACGGTCATCGAAAGCGAGGAGCAGTCCGAGAGCGGATTTGCATTAGTCCTCGCGGACGGACTTTTCGACGACGGAAGTACGATAAAGGTCTCCACACAGAGCAGCAGCGTGTTCGCCCCGGATAACAACAGCGAGCTCCGTATAATCAAGATAAGCTCAGATGTGACGGACAACAGTGCAACTCAGCTCAGATTCCTGAAGCCGGAGGGCAAGGGAAATGTCAACATAATGCAGTTCGTGAACGGCGCGTGGAAGTCAGTAAGCTTCACGGACAACGGACATTATCTGCTGGTTGAAAATCCGGCGCTCGATAACGGCGCGGGAACATTCTGCGTACAGCTCCAGACAATGAACCTTATCCCGATGATAATAGTCGGCGGCTGCGTGCTTATCGCGCTGATAAACATTATCCTCTGGACTATCCTTATAAAGAGAAAGCGTGCCGCTAAAAAGGCGGCAAAGGCTGCTGAAACCAAGGACGCCCCCGAGGAAAAGCAGGCCATAGAGAATAAGTAAAGTTCACCTCTAAAAACCTCATGTGAGCGAAAATGTGCAGTGTGCACCATCTTCGTCGTCAAACCTCCTCGTAAGGCATACAGCCTTACTTCGTCGGCTTTCCTAGAATCTGGCACACCCTGCTCATTTTTGCTTTTCACATCGGTTTTTAGAGGTTCCCTAAATAAAAACTCCCGGTGCAGTGCGAACTGAACCGGGAGTTTTTATTTCAGGGATCGTCTGGCCGCTTCCTCCAGAGAAGCGGTTATTGAGGCGGTGAGCGTCACGGTTATCCAGCGCGTGAGCACCCCGCGGTCGGAAAGGGATTCACGCTCTATGCATTCCATCAGCGTCCCCGCGACAGCTTCCGTCAGGAACTTGCTGAGGAATGCGCGGTAATCCTCGCCGACTGAAAGCCCGCGATTTTCCGCACAGGTGCACATCAGCCGGTATACAGGCTGGTAGATATCATTATAGAAGAATCTGCTGAGCTCTGACCTGCCTATCGAGTGAACGATGTTCTTAAGCATTGAGTGATTTGCTGAGATGTAATCCAGCGTGAAACTGATCGCCTCAGTGTGCTGGGTCACGAGGTCAAATTTGTCGAACTGCGCGATGGCCTCCTGATCGAGCGTCCATTTCAGCAGGGCGTAGATGTCCTCAAAGTGGTAGTAAAAGGTTTTGCGGTTAAGGCCGCAGCTTTCAACTATCTCGCTGATGGTGATGCGGCTCAGCGGCTTGGTCTCCATCAGCTTTTTCAGCGCTGTGGAAAGGGTCTGCTTTGTGAGCTGTGACTGTTCTGTGTGTTTCATCTATATTCTCCGTTGCGGCGTGACTCGTGTGTTTTCCGGACAATTTCGCTGATTTGTCCGGTTATTCTATTATAACCCATATGCATTACTTTGTCAAGCACAGGGAAAAATGTCCGTTTTGTGCTGGAAAAAGTCACTCCGGCACTTGAAATTCTGGCGGCAGATGTTATAATGTAATCAGTATATTTAAAGGAGTGTACCGCCATGACATATAAAAATCCGGTAGTAAAGGGATTCTATCCCGACCCCAGCGTATGCGAGCACAATGGCAGATATTACCTTGTGTGCAGCTCGTTCCAGTATTTTCCGGGAGTTCCGCTGTTTGAGAGCACCGACCTTGTAAACTGGGAGCAGATAGGCTATGTCCTGACCAGAAAAAGTCAGGTAATGCTGGACAGGATAAACAGCTCCGGCGGAGTTTTCGCGCCGACTATCCGCTGCAATAACGGCAGATTCTACATGGTAACGACCAACGACACAACTCACCAGAATTTCTATGTCTACACAGACGACATCTACGGCGAGTGGTCGGAGCCCATCTATGTTGATCAGGGAGGAATCGACCCGTCCCTTTATTTCGAGGACGGAAAGACCTACTTCATGAGCAACGGCGCTGACGACAACGGCGTTGGCGGAGTAGTCCAGTGCGAAATAGACATCGCCACCGGAAAGAAGCTCTCCCCCAGCCGCTGTATCTGGCAGGGAAGCGGCGGGCGCTACCTCGAAAGCCCGCACCTCTACAAAATAAACGGCACCTACTACCTCATGGCGGCGGAAGGCGGCACGGAGTACGGCCACATGATAACCTGCGCCCGGGCTTCCTCGGTGTGGGGTCCGTTTGAGGGAAATCCGCACAACCCGGTGCTCACGAACCGCAACAAGGCTCCGTTCATTATTCAGGGAATAGGCCACGGCGACCTGATTCAGGACAGCTTCGGCGACTGGCACGTTCTTTCACTGGGTTTCCGTCAGCAGCATATATGGAGACCTTACCACCACCTCGGCAGGGAGGTATTCCTGACCCCCGTGTATTTCACGGAGGACGGCTGGTTCAGGTGCGGCAGAGACGGCACAACGGACGAAAGCTACGAAATGCAGGGAGATTTCGCACAGAACGAGAAGCGTTCGTTCACCTTTGAGAACACTGACTGGAACAAGGAATGGTGCTTCATGCGCCACCCGCATATCGAGAATTACGAGCTTTCAGCGGACAGGGCAGTGCTTCACGGAACTGACATCACGCTGGACGATGTGGATTCCCCAACATTCGTGGCTATGCGCCAGCGGGATTTCAACATGGAGATGAAGTGCGATGTTGAGATCTCCGGCGGTATCGGCGGACTTACGGTGCTTATCACGGAAAACGAGCACTACGATATATTCCTTGAGCAGACAGCGGAGGGCTGCAGCGCGGTTCTCATGCTGAACATCGGCGGGATAAAGCACCGCCAGAATGCGGTTCCTGTGAGCGGGAGCAGGGCGCGGCTGATTATCCGCGCGGATAATTTCGGGTACAGCTTCTTCGCAGTTCAGGGAGAAAACGAGGTGCAGCTTGGATATGGCAGCACAAAGTACCTTTCAAGCGAGGTAGCAGAGGGATTCACAGGAGTTATGACCGGAATTTTCGCGGTGCGCGGCACGGCGGAATTCACGGGGTTCTCTTGCAATTACACGGAATAAAGGGCGGGAGGGGCAAACACGACGTTTGTACCCCCGTCCCCAAAGCGCAGCAAGGACGCTGCGCAACCAAGGGCGGGAGGGGCAAGCCCCTCCCCTACAATAAAAATGAGCTGTCCGGTGGGGCAGCTCAATGTTTTTATCTGATGAAATTTGTTCTGATGGGCTTTTCTGGCTCAGGACAGGCGATTCCGGCAGCCTTGCCTGCTTCGATGCATTTGAGCAGCCATGCCATATTCTTTGCGAGAATATCCATGGTCTGGAGACCTTCGAGGTCCTGCTCCACCTGTTCTGCGGAGTTTCCGTGCACCTGATTCCAGTACTGCGAGGAAACCACCGGCATATTGTTGATGGTGAAGTACTTGTTGAGCTGGTCGAATGCAGCGGAAGCACCACCGCGGCGGCAGCTTACAACTCCCGCAGCCGGCTTGTACGCCATTTTCTTTCCGCCGGAGTAGAACGCTCTGTCCATGAAAGCCCCCATAGCGCCGCCGATTGCCGCATAGTGCACCGGAGAGCCGAATATGTAGCCGTCGAAATCCGCAGCCTTGTTCACGAATTCGTTCACAACATCGTCAATGGCGCATTTGCCGAGACCCTTTTTGCAGGCTCCGCAGCCGATACAGCCAGAAATCGGCTTGTTTCCTATCCAGAATATCTCGGACTCCACGCCGTACTTTGCGAGGGACTCGGACACCTGCTTCAGCGCCCTGTCGGTGCAGCCGTGCTCATGCGGGCTTCCGTTAACTAATAATACTTTCATTGTATGACCTCCTGTGTATGCTCCCCGGAATGGGGTTATTTTCTCTAAGGCAACACCGCACAGTTATTGCCGTGCAATTGCGCCGCAGATTTTTTGTCAGATTGTACAAATTGAGCGCAGGCAGGCTGGCGCCTGTCAAGCGAAAGTTGTGCAAGATGACGAAAAATATGCAAGCAAGCGTTGCGTAAGCCGCAGGCGTCGCTTGGCAAAGGTGCCAACCGTTAATTGTGCGGTGTTGCCCTAATATTATATAACATTCTTTGGAAAAATGCAACCGCTCAGAATCCTCCGACAACGGAAATCTCGCCGGAGCGCAGAGCTTCGGTCCCATTTTCGGAGCTTATCACCAGCCGCCCGTCATCGTCAATGCTGACTGCCTTTCCGGTGTGGAGCGCTCCGTCTTTCAGGAATGTTACCTCCCTGCCGAGCACAAGCGAGCGCTCCCGGTATTTCCGGAGCAGCTCCGCGTGGTCGTCCCGAGCGGCGCTGTCAAGGATTTTCGCCGCAATATCCGCGCAAAGACGGCTGCGCTCCGCGAAAACTCCCACCGCGCCCGCGACCGGCGCGATATCCTGCGGAAACTCCGTGGTGGAGATATTCAGCCCTATGCCGACGATGACCTCCTCAACCGTGCCGCTTTCAAAGTCGCTGATAGCTTCGGTCAGTATGCCGGAGATTTTCCTGCCGTTAAGGAAAATGTCGTTCACCCATTTTATTCCCGCGTGAACTCCGCACAGCTCTTCAAGACTGTCGGTGACCGCGCAGGCGGCTGCGGCGGTTATCAGCGTGCAGTCGGATACCGGCTTCTGCGGTTTCAGGATAACGCTCATGTAAAGTCCGCTGCGGGCGGGGGAATAGAAGCTCTTTCCGAATCTTCCGCGCCCGGCGGTCTGCTCGTCCGCGGCGATTATCGTGCCATGGGGCATTCCGCGCAGCGCTGCCGCCTTCGCCTCCGTGTTGGTGGAGCCCACCGAGCGGTAGACCTCCACGGGAAGCTCACGGTAGCGCTCCGGCAGGTTCAGCCGGATACCATCGGCGGACAGCACGTCTGTTTCATTTTCCAGCAGATACCCACGGTTGGTCGCGGCGGAAATGCGGTAGCCCTCGTCCTGGAGCTGCTTCACCGCTTTCCATACCGCCGCCCGGGAAACTCCCAGCATATCCGCGAGCTCCTGCCCGGAAACCGCAGTGCCGCGCCGCTGCTCCAGTAGTGCGGCTACCTCGTTTTTAACAGCCATCTGTCTGCCTCCCCTGTAATTACTACGCTCTATTATATACCAAAGTTCCGCTTTTTTCAAGACTTGACGGGGAGGTCGGCACAATTTTTGCAAAACTACTTGATTTTTTGCGTGAAATAGAGTATAATATTAGGGTAAGTACATAATCAAGCAATAAATGCTCTCGCTTATGGGGGCAGACCCTGTGCAACAGAGTGCTGTGAACCATGTCAGGCGGGGAACCGAGCAGCATTAAGCGGATTTCTCTGTGTGCCGCAGTCAGCCTGTTCCCATAATCGAGGGCATTTATATTTTTATGCGCGGGAGGTGCGGCAGTGTATCTGGCTCTTTACAGAAAATATCGTCCGAGAACATTCGACGATGTAATATCTCAGCCGGAGATCGTGACGACGCTGAAAAACCAGATCGCCACGGGTCAGAACGCCCACGCCTACCTCTTCACAGGAAGCCGCGGCACCGGAAAGACCACCTGTGCCAAGATACTTGCCATGGCGCTCAACTGCAAGCACCCTGTCGGCGGGAATCCCTGCCTTGAGTGCGAAAGCTGCCGCGAGATAGCCAGCGGAGCCGCTACGGACATCATGGAGATAGACGCGGCAAGCAACAACAGCGTAAACGACGTTCATACGCTCCAGGAGCAGTTATCCTACACTCCGGTGAGCTGCAAGTACCGCGTATATATTCTGGACGAGGTCCACATGATGACCACGCAGGCGTTCAACGCCCTGCTGAAAACCATCGAGGAGCCCCCGCCCCACGTTATATTCATATTCGCCACCACGGAGCTTCACAAGGTTCCCGCGACAATACTTTCCCGCTGCCAGCGGTTTGAGTTCCACCGCATTGAGATTGCGGACAGCTCTGCAAGATTACTCAGCATTGCGGAGAAAGAGGGCGTCACCCTCACGCAGGAGGCGGCGGATCTTATCTCGCGTATCTCTGACGGAGGTATGCGCGACGCGCTTTCGCTTCTTGACAGGTGCATTGCCGTCAGCAGCGAGGTAACGGACGAGGTTGTCCGGAACTGCGCGGGCGTGGCGGACAACCACTCGCTGTACAGGTTCGCTGAGATGATAGCCGCGCGGGATATCCCAGGCTGTATCCAGCTTCTGGAGAAGCTCTACAAGGACGGCAAGGATGTTGCCCGGCTGATGGACGAGCTCAGCGGAGTTTTCCGCGACCTTATGCTGTATACCAGCGCCCCCGGGGAGATGGGTCTGCTTGAAGCCATGCCGCACGACTACCCCGAGATAGAGCGTCTTGCAGGAATGTATTCCCTTGACGAGATACTTCACGACCTGACGCTTATCCAGGAGTGCACGGACGGAATTTCAAGAACCCGCCAGCGCCGCACACTTGCGGAGATGTGCTTCGTCAAGCTGTGCACGGGCGCGGCTACCGCAGCGCAGGCTTCCGCGCAGAACAAGGCGGCTCCGGTAAGGACTGCGCCTGCTCCCAAGCCGGAATTCAAGCCGATGGGCAGCGAGTTCACCCCGGTTTCAGACGACAAGCTGAAACCTGCGCACGCCGCAAACCTCAGCAAGCTGCACGAACTGTTCAGCGAGCCAGAGCCTAAGACTGCGGCTCCTGAGCCTGCGAAGCCCGAGCCCGCAAAATCAGAGAAAAAGCCCGCGGAACCTCCGGAGCAGACGTTAGCGGATAAGCGCGCCGCCTCAGAGAAGAACGCGAATATCAGCAAGATACATGAGATGTTCTCAAAGCCTCCGGAGACAGCGCCTGAGCCTGCACCCAAGCAGGTGACCGCACCGGAAGCCGCTGACAATATAAGCAAGCTCCATGAGATAACCGGACAGCACAGCGCGCCGGAGGAATCCGCGCCCATGCCGGAGCTCAACAGCAGACCCGCCGCGCCGGAGCCATTTGATTTAGCTCCGCCGCCAGAGGAACCGCCTGAGGAATTTATTCCGCCGCGTGAGTTCATGCCGGAGCCGGCTGTAACTCAGGCTCCTGCCCCGGAGAAAAAGCCGGAACCCGCGCCGGTATCCAAGACCATTCCAGAGCCTCAGCCCATCAGGACTGAGCCTGCCCCCAAGCCCAAGGCTCACAAGCCCGCTGAGGAGCCCAGACCCGCTCCGGCGGCAAAGCCAGTCCCGGAGAAGAAAGCCCCGGTAAAGCAGGGAAGCGGGGAATACGAGAAGCTTGCCGGGCTCACCCCGGAGGAGTGGACGGAGGCTTCAAAGAAGCTGTCGCCGCTTTTTGCCGCGATGTTTGACGGCGCAAAGGTCAGCGTGAACAGCGACGGAGTACTCGAGATAGTGACCGGAAACCTCATGCTGCAAGGCAGCGCGGGAAGCCGCCAGCTTGACGAGGAGCTCTTCAATGCGTTCGGAAAGAAAGTCCGCGCGATAGTGAAGCCGGAAGAAACGGAAAAAGCAGCCGGGGAAGAGATCTCCGCTGTAAAGGAGCTGCTGCGCAAGGCGGAGCAGCTCAATATAGAAGTACAATATAAGTGAAAGGATAACACCACTATGAAGGCAAGATTACCCCAGGGATACCAGAATTCTACACCCAACATGAACCAGATGGTAAGAAAGGCACAGAAGATGCAGGAGGACATCGGCAAGATCCAGGAGGAGCTTGCTGTCAAGGAGTTCACCAAGCAGGTCGGCGGCGGTGCCATTGAGCTGGTAATGACCGGCGACAAGCAGCTCAAGTCCGTTACCATCAAGCCCGAGGTCGTTGACCCCGAGGATATCGAGATGCTCCAGGACCTCATCATCAGCGGTGTTAACGAGATACTCAAGGAAGTTGACGATTACGGCGCAGCTGAGATGGAAAAGGTGACCGGCGGCGTTTCCTTCCCCGGCTTCATCTGATAGCCTGAAACATAACATCTGCGGGCGGGTCGGCTGACCCGCCCTTTAAAGTATGAACAAGAATATAAATGCTGTGATGAAGCTCCCGCTGGTGGTGCTGGGGCTGTCGTTCTTTGCAGGCTGTATTGCCGGCAGGGACGCTCCGCTGTCGCTGTTTCTGATGGCGGCTTGTTTTTTCGCAGTATGCCTTATTATGAAGCGCTGGCGAATGTGGGCGGCGGGGCTTCTGCTCGGAATGCTGTGCATTTCCGGGTGGGAGGGCTTCTATGCTCAGCCGCTGCGCGGGCTTGACGGCACGGAGCAGCGCATTCAGTGTCACATTATGTCGCGGAGCTATTCCTCGGAGCAGTTCAGTGTTTCAAGGGCGTTCTGCGTTATTGACGGAAAACCGGCGGTGATATCGCTCACCGGGCAGTATTCCGCAGAGCCAGGCTCGGATATCGAGGTGCTTGCGGCGATTTGTCAGGAGCAGCAGAGCGGCTTCAGCTACGCGGACGGAGTGCTTCTTTCCGGCGAGGTAACTGAGATTTACAGCTCCACAGAGCCGCGCGGGCCGTTCCACTGGGCGCACATTATCCGCACGGCGGCTGAGTCACGCCTTGAAACGCTTGGCGGAGATGAAGCGGAGCTTACAAAAGGTCTGCTTCTGGGTGATACATCGGGATTTACGCTGAAGCTCCGGCGGGACATAAAATACAGCGGCGTGAACTATATGTGCGCAGTTTCAGGAGCGCACATCACGCTCTGCATTGCGATACTGACGGAGCTTTTCTGCAGCAGGAAAAGCAACGCACAGGCGTACATAGCGATAGCTTCGGCGCTGATTCTGGCGGTGCTGTTCGATTTCTCGCCGTCCGTCATGAGGGCGGGATTCATGCTGGTGATCTGCCGCTGCGGGGTACTCCTGCGCAGACAGCCGGTCACGCTGAATTCCCTGTGCGCGGCGCTGTTTATAATGACGGTGTTCACGCCTAACGCCGCGTTCGATCCGGCGCTCCAGATGTCCGCGCTGGGAGTATTCGGCGCGGCTGAGCTCGGTCCTGCGCTGAACCGCCTGCGGCGCTTTAGCTGGGAGCGATTATGGTTTCTCTCCAAACTAAAGGAAGCCGCGCTGATGGCGCTCGGCGCAATGGCGTGCATAGCTCCGGTGAGCATTTCGCTGTTCGGCGGGATCTCCCTCGCGGAAGTCCCGGCTTCCGTGGCGCTGTCGCCGTTCTTTACGCTTGTGGTGCTTTTCGGGCTGCTGTTCCTGATGAGCGGAGTTCCGCTGATCGCTGTGCCTCTTAAATGGGCGCTGACCTGCTTCCGGGATATCCTCGGGTTCTTCGGAGATATTGACGGTGCGTGGCGGGCAATGGACTTTGACGCCGCTGCCATAATTGCGCTTGGAGCTGCGATTCTGCTGATCGTCGGCGCGTTTGTCATGGAATGGTCAAAGATCGCGCTGGAGTGCTGCGGACTGTGCGCTGCGCTTCTGATAACCGTGAGTTTCTGTAATGATTCACAGCGGAGCTATGCGGGGTTCATTTCTGATGGAAAGACCGGGGCCGCAGTGATATGCGAGAAAAACCAAGCCGCCGTGCTGATATCAGGCAGCGGAGATATTTCCGGGGAGCTTTTCGATTTCCTGACGGACAGCGGAATAACTCGGCTGAGACTGATAAACGCCCCGCATATGGATAATCTCGGGCTTCACGGAATGAAGGAGCTGACGGAGCTTTTCCCGGTTGATATGTTCCTGTGCCCGTATCCGCAGCTTGCGGAGGCTGAGTGCTGTATCAGCGCTTCCGGATTCGGGACGGCGGAGGAGATACTGCTGATAAACGGCAGGAGCTGCGCACTTCTGAAAGCCGGTGACGATACTCCCGCGGATATCGCGGTATACTATGGCTATAAAAAGAATACGCCCATTACCGGAGCGGCTCTGCCGCTGTATGCCTCGGCATGGCAGAACGAGCTCCCGGAAAACGGCGTGAATATCTATGATACAAGGCTGCGGGCAGTCCTGTGAGTTCCCGCAGGCAGCAAGGAGAAGAATATGTCTGAATTTATATCCGCTCCGCTGGCTCTTGCGGCAGAGCAGTTTGCGAAGCTCCCGGGAATAGGGATAAAGACCGCGCAGAGACTGGCGTACTATATGCTGAATCTCCCGCCGCACGAGGTGGAGGAATTCGCTGAATCGCTGGTGCGTGCAAGGAACGGCGTGCAGCTCTGCCGCTGCTGTCAGAACTTCACCGACCGCGAGGTCTGCGCGATATGCGCCGATGACAGCCGCGACAAGGGAGTTATCTGCGTGGTTGAGTCCCCGAAGGACGTTTCCGCGTTTGAGCGCTCCGGCGGATACGAGGGCGTGTACCATGTTCTGCACGGGCTTCTTTCCCCGATGGACGGCGTTACCGCCGAGGATCTAAAGATAAAGGAGCTCCTGAGCAGACTGCCGGACGCCCGCGAGGTCATCATGGCGACAAACCCCACGGTGGAGGGCGAGGCTACCGCAGTGTATCTCAGCAGGCTGATAAAGCCGATGGGAATAAAGGTGTCGCGTCTGGCGTACGGACTTCCCGCAGGCTCCGCGCTGGAATTTGCGGACGATGTTACCCTGATGAAAGCGCTGGAGAACCGCAGCGAGCTGTGATTTTGCGCAAATCTCCAATAAAAAAAGATCCCGCAGCTTTGAGGGCTGCGGGGAAAGAGATATAACGTCCGCACGAAAAAAGGAAGGAAAACGTACGGCCGCATGATGATAACACATCATAAAAAAGGGGAGGTTGGTTGTTGGTTTGCCGCGATCCCGCGGCGATTGTTCGGCGATGACCTGTATGTCATCTGCTGTGATTATATAATACACCACATCTATGAATTCGGCGTAATCGAAATGTGAAATAATGGTGAAAGATAGAAGAGCAAAAGGAAAGAGTGAAAAAATGAGCAATACCCCTGAAAACGCTAAGGAGTCCCGTTCGGAGCTCCTTGGAAACGCGCCCGTCACCTCGCTGATGGTGAAATTCGCCGTGCCCAGCATTATAGCAATGCTGGTGGGAGCGCTGTATAATATCGTGGATCAGTTGTTTATAGGTCAGGCTGTCGGGACGCTTGGAAACGCGGCGACTAATATCGCGTTTCCGTTTTCGACCTCCTGCCTGTCGCTGGCGCTTCTGTTCGGAATAGGCGGCGCGAGCTGCTTCAACCTGAACATGGGGCGCGGAGAGCGCGAAAAGGCTCCATATTTCGTGGGAAACGCGGCGGTAATGATGATGATCTGCGGAATCGCGCTGATGGTGATAACAAAGCTGTTCCTCACGCCTCTGCTGAATCTGTTCGGCTCCCCGGCGGACGTTCTTCCGCTGGCGCAGGAGTATGTCGGGATAACCTCGTGGGGATTCCCGTTCATGATAATCACCACCGGCGGCGGACACCTGATACGCGCCGACGGAAGCCCGCGCATGACCATGCTGTGCAATCTCCTTGGAGCAGTGATAAATACCGCGCTTGACGCGGTTTTCGTGCTCTGGTTCCAGTGGGGAATGGCTGGAGCGGCTTACGCCACGATAATCGGGCAGATAATCTCCGGCGCAGTCGCGATAATCTACCTGACGCGCTACAAGACCGTCCACGTTGGGCTGAAGCATCTGCGCATACGCTGGAAATACACCGGCAGGATAATGGCGATAGGCATGGCGAGCTGCATAAATCAGCTTGCGATGATGGTAGTGCAGATAGCGATGAACAATCTGCTGAAGCATTACGGCGCGCTGTCGGTCTACGGCGATTCAATTCCGATCGCGGTTTCAGGAATCGTGATGAAAGTGAACCAGATAACCTTCTCGATAGTGATAGGACTCGGACAGGGAGCACAGCCGATAATCAGCTTTAACTACGGCGCTGAGAAATACGACCGCGTGCGAAAGGCTTTCCGCTCGGCGATAACGGTGGGAGCCGCTGTTGCGGTCGCGGCGTTCATTCTGTTCCAGCTTTTCCCGCGGGAGATAATTTCGGCGTTCGGCACCGGCTCGGAGGAATACTTTGATTTCGGCGTGAAGTTCTTCCGGGTGTTCCTGTTCTTCACATGGCTCAACTGCTTACAGCCGATAGCCTCCACGTTCTTCACCTCTATAGGAAAATCGGTCAAGGGCGCGTTCCTGTCGCTGACAAGGCAGATACTGTTCCTGCTTCCACCGATGATAGTTCTTCCGCTGTTCATGGGAATAGACGGCATACTTTATTCAGGGCCTCTCGCAGACCTGCTTTCGGGTATCGCGTGCGTTATCATGCTGATAGTTGAATTCAGGATAATGCGCAGGCAGGAGGCAAATCAGGCATAAAAAATGGCGCTGTGTGATGACAGCGCCATTTATATTACTTACCCTCTTCATCGGCGGGACGGCCGCTTGTAACTATGCCCTTTTCAGCGTCGATAGTAACGGCAGTGCCCGAGCGGAGTATCTGTGTCGCATTGGAGGCTCCGGTGATTACCGGGATATCCAGCGTCATGCCTACGATAGCCGCGTGGCTGTCGTCTCCGCGCTCCTCGGTGATTATGCCGGCGGCGGTCTTCATCAGCGGAAGTATCGCATTGCTGGTGCGCGGGATAACGAGTATCTCGCCGGAATTGAAGTACTTTGCGGCGTCCGCTTCGTCCTTGCATACGCAGGCGGTAGCGGTCACTGTGCCGGAGGTCGCTCCGTGTCCAGTTACCAGAACATCGCCGACGATGTGCACCTTCATGAGATTTGTGGTTCCGGATACGCCAAGCGGAACTCCGGCAGTGATGACAACGAGGTCTCCGTTGTGGAGCAGACCGGCTTCAACAGCCTTCTGTACTGCGTGGTGGATAAGGTCGTCGGTGGAGGTC
>CALBGD010000195.1 GCA_937893735.1 uncultured Clostridia bacterium
TTTTTGAGCGTTTTGAAATCCCCCCCGCCGTTCCAGCGGGAGAGGTCAACCCCTGCGTATTTTACTGCCATGTCAGTCCTCCCTGCGGGATTCGCCGCCTGCGGAGCTTCCATTTCCGGAGCCCGCGCTGTCTGCCAGACCCTCGCCGACCATGTAGCCTATCACCGCCGCTCCGCTGAGGATACAGCCGGATACCGTCTCCGCAGTCTCAGAGCTTCCTCCGAATGCCACTATAAGTCCCGCGATGAATCCCGCGAGCGCCACCCAGAGCTTGCGCGATGTGAGCTTTCTCTTCCAGTCAATTCTGTTCATGTCTTTTCTCCTCCTCTTCCAGGTCATCTATTCTATGATTTATGACCTTAATCTGCTCCTCGACCACCGGCATACGGCGGGCGAAGTTGTTATGCTCCGCGACCTTGCTTTCAAGCTGCTGGAGCCTGTACGCGGTGAGCTTTGAGCTGACCAGTATTCCGCCGAGGGACCCCCCGAGCGTTCCTATCAGCGACAGCACCGCTGTTATGATGTTGCTGTCCATTTTTCCTCCTTCTGCGGTTTCCCCGCAGGATCAATATAGTTCATATGAAACTGCATTTATCTGCATGAGCTGTTCTGAGCTATTCTGCTCTAGAAGTTATTGCAGTTCATTCGGATAAGCTCATGTTTGTTCAAAATGTACAAATCAAATAAACTTTTGCTGTTCAATTAAACAAAAATCACGCATTTCTGAATTATTTTGAGCTAAACTACTTGATTTTGAGCGAATAATGTGATATTATAAGCTCAGGACAAAGCAAACAAGTCCAGAATCACTCAAACATCGTGCACGAACAAAGAGGATAAGACAATGCTTACAGAAGAACGCCACCAGATAATAACCGACACAGTGAACAGCCGGAAGAGCGTAACGATAAACGAACTTTGCAGGATATTGAACGTTTCCGGCTCCACAGTTAAAAGAGATCTGAATATTCTCGCAGAAGCGGGAAAAATAACAAAGGTACGCGGCGGCGCAATGTCCGTCAGCGAGGGCTTCTCGGCGATAGAAAAGAACGTGGAGGAGAAAGCCTCGATATGCACCGCCGAAAAGGAGGCCATCGCGGCATACGCGGCGACGCTGGTGGAAAGCGGCGACTTCGTATTCATAGACGCAGGAACCACCACCGAAAAGATGATAGACCATCTGCCGCAGAAGGACGTCACATTCGTGACCAACGGCTTCATTCACGCAAAGAAGCTGGCTCAGAGGAATTTCAAGGTATTCATCACCGGCGGCGAGATAAAAGCCTCCACCGAGGCGATAGTCGGCGCGGAGTGCGTTCTCACGCTGAAGAACTACAACTTCACCAAGTGCTTCATGGGAACCAACGGAATTTCCCTCACGGCAGGCTTCACCACCCCGGACGTGAACGAAGCCCGCGTAAAGGCGGCGGCGATAGAGAGCAGCCGGAAAGCGTTCGTGCTCGCCGACCACTCGAAATTTGACGAGATAAGCTCCGCGACATTCGCGCAGCTGAACAAGGCGAGCATAATCACAGACACGCTCACCAACCGGAAATTCGCAGCCTACACACTCATCAAGGAGGTCTTGTAAATGGTTTATACAGTAACATTCAATCCCGCCGTTGACTACATCGTGCGGACAAAGCAGCTCACACCGGGAGCCACGAACCGCTCCGAAAGCGAGGAGATATTCTTCGGCGGCAAGGGCATAAACGTTTCAATAGTGCTCAGCGAGCTGGGGATAAAGTCAAAGGCGCTCGGCTTCGTTGCCGGATTCACCGGAGAGGCGATAGAAAAGGGCGTTGCAGAGAAGAACATCGACGCAGAATTCGTCCATCTTGAAAAGGGCTTCTCCAGAATCAACGTGAAGATAAAGTCCGGCGAGGAGACCGAGCTTAACGGTCAGGGACCGGATATCCCGCAGGAGGCGGTAGACAAGCTCTTCGCAAAGCTTGACGAGCTGAAAGACGGCGACACGCTGGTGCTTGCAGGGAGCATTCCCGCTTCCCTCCCCTCCGATATATACGAGAGGATACTTGAACGGCTGGACGGCAGGAATATCCGCACGGTAGTGGACGCAACAAAGGAGCTTCTGCTGAAAGTGCTGAAATACAAGCCGTTCCTCATCAAGCCGAACAATTTCGAGCTTGGCGAGATATTCGGAGTGGAGCTCCGCACCACGGACGAGATAATCGAGTATGCCGGAAAGCTCCGGGAAATGGGCGCGCGGAACGTGCTCATCTCCATGGCGGGGGACGGCGCGGTGCTCCTCGATGAAAACGGAAAGACCCACATTTGCGGCGTATGCAAAGGCACCGTGAAGAACTCCGTCGGCGCGGGAGATTCCATGGTGGCTGGCTTCATTGCCGGCTGCGAAAAGGGCGACTACGAATACGCGCTGAAGCTCGGCACAGCCTCCGGCGGCGCAACGGCTTTCTCTGACGGGCTGGCAACGGCTGAAAAAATT
>CALBGD010000196.1 GCA_937893735.1 uncultured Clostridia bacterium
GTTCTCGCCGGGCTTCCGATGGACGACTACTCCGGGGGGGGAGGTCGTGGAGTACCCCACTACCACGAATGTAAACCCCGCGAAATACTACGGATTTTACGACACGCAGGCACTTGCGGAATACCTTGTTGAAAAGGCGGAGTATGCCCAGAAGATAAAGCAGCCGCTTCAGGGAACATTCGATATGTCTGAGCTGGATTTCAGGACCGACAAGGAAGCTATGAAGATATTCGAATCATGGTTCATAGGTTCATGGTTACAGTACAGTGCCGATGAACAGAAAATAATAAACATGGAAAATCTCCGCTATTATAGCTACGATTCTGTTTTCAGCCTTTCTCTCGGAGGAATGACCTGCGGCGGATTTGCAGCAAATGCGGACAGCACTGTGTTCTTTATGCTCCGCGGCGAGAGCAAATCGGATTACAACAGCCTGTGGGTGGTAATGAAAGACGCCCCGGACAGAATGTATGTCTACGATCACTCTGAGTACGACCTCCGATCCTTTGCAGAGTACAGCAGTCATTACTGGGATAATAACGGCAGAGTTCAGGAGGAGCTCGGTCAGTCCACGATATCGCGCCTTGGAATCATGAAATTCCTTGCGGAAGCGGACGACCCGGCGCTCTCAGAAGCGGTTTACGGTCTGTTCGAAAATACGGAAGCCGATTTTGCCGGAAAGCACTGGAAGCGCGTCCCAGTGAGCGCCGATTCATTCGGTGATACGATAAATTACGGAGAGGACAACAAGCTTGATATTACAGACCCTGAGCACCCGGTGATATACATTGACCTGTATGATGCAGAAACTCCGTGGAAATCCCTTGAACCCGGCGGTGAGTATAAGGGGATTATCAAGCGAACATTCATCGCGGAGTTCTCAAAGAGCGGCGGAAAATGGACGTATACGCTCACTCCCCAGAGCGGAGATATCAGCGACATGGATAATTTCTGGTCGCCGTTAAAGAATAATGGTTTCTATAAGGTGCAGGACTGGAATACACAGGAGTGTCTGGACGAAATTTCCGAGCAAGCCATGAAGCTTGAATACTGTCTTGTGCCACGCCCTGACGGAAATGAACTGTATATCGTCCGCAGATATTATACTTCGGAGTATCAGTGCGAGGACTTGTACTGGTGGAACCAGCAGTTTGACCGGTACGAATTCATTGACAGAGCAGAGCGCATCAGCGTTATGGAAAACAGCGGCTCGCTGATCGTGACGGCAAGATTTGACGATGAAACGCTGATTTATGAGTATGTGCAGAAATCATGCAGAAATGTCGAGCTCATTGACTATACCGATACTGACCCCGAAATATATTTCAGTGGAAAATATATGATCGTAACGAAACACGATCCGTCCGACGGCACAATGTGGCTCGTCACCGACCGTCAGACATGGGAAAGGTCAGATACCTACGCCGACAGAGAATTTACCCCCACTGACGATGGATTCATCACGAATAAAGACGGCAAAACCGTCGTTTACACCAGCGCGTCTGATGATATTGAGAGCGTCCTACTGAGCCTTGACTGCCATGCCCGCAATCTTTGGTTTAATTTCGAGGTGAATGACCCCAACTGGACGGGAAACAGCTTTGACGTTGATGTAAACGGAATAACCCGCAGTATTGCAGAAATTGAAAATCAAGACTGGCGCACGCGCGACAGCCTGCTCGCGGAGTTCAGGAAAGTCTACACTTACGAAGCCGCCGAGGAGGCGCTCCGGAGTGTGACAGGGCTCAGCGTTATCGAATACAACGGCAGGATGTACAGTATGATGGGCGGGCGCGGCACTGACCTTGAAATATACGAGGTCATTCCGGAGGTTACATGGGAGAACCCCGAAAGGACTCAGGCAGAAATAACCTACACGGTTTCCTATTACGATGACAGCCATACCGGCGCCAGCGGACGGACCTCTGCTTATATCATCAACGCATACAAGTAACCAGACGGCTGGAAGCTGGACAGATTCTATTACCCGTATTGACGTTACGCCGCAGATATGCTATAATACTTTATACGAAATTATTTATAAGGAGTGATAGAAATGTGCACAGCGGCGACCTACCAGACGGAATGCTTCTATATGGGCAGAACTCTGGATTACGAATTTTCATACGGTGAGGAGATAACGATAACTCCCAGAAACTATCCGTTCAATTTCCGGCATGACGGAAATCTTGACAGCCATTACGCAATGATCGGAATGGCGCACATCGCGGAGGACTACCCGCTTTATTACGACGCGGTAAACGAAAATGGACTCGGTATGGCGGGTCTGAATTTCGTGGGAAATGCGCGTTACGCCGAGCCTCAGGACGGCAGGAGGAATGTAGCGCAGTTCGAATTTATCCCGTGGATTCTTTCCCAGTGCGCCGACCTTTCGCAGGCGCGGGAGCTCATCGGCTCTTTGAATCTTGTCGGAACTCCTTTCAGCGGGAATTTCCCGGCGGCTCAGCTCCACTGGATAATAGCTGACAGATCCGGCTCTATCGTTGTGGAATCCACCCAAAGCGGACTTCACGTCTACGAAAACCCCGTAGGAGTGCTGACAAACAACCCGCCCTTTGAGCAGCAGATGTTCATGCTCAACAAATATATGAAGCTGTCGCCGAAGGACCCGCAGAATCAGTTTTCTGACAAGCTCCCGCTTAAACAGTACAGCCGGGGAATGGGCGCCCTCGGGCTTCCGGGAGATCTTTCCTCCGCTTCGAGGTTTGCCCGGGTCGCATTTACGAAGATGAATGCGCGCTCTGATTCCTCCGAGGAGGAGAGCGTGGGACAGTTCTTCCACATTCTCGGTTCAGTGGAGCAGCCGCGCGGCTGCTGCGAGGTCGCAGAGGGAAAATTCGAGATAACGATATACACCTCCTGCTGGAACGCGCAGACCGGCGTGTATTACTACACAACATATCTCAACCGAAGGATATCCGCCGTGGATATGCACCGCACCGACCTTGACAGCGATAAGCTCACTCATTATCCCATGCTCCAG
>CALBGD010000197.1 GCA_937893735.1 uncultured Clostridia bacterium
CTCTCGCAGATAGAGGAAATGCCGGCTCAGCCGGAGGTAAAGGCGCTCGGCGAGATAGGGCTCGACCGCCACTATGAGGGCTACGACAGGGATTTGCAGGCTGATGTGTTCGAAAAGCAGCTCATGCTTGCGCAGAGGCTGGATATGCCGGTGATAATCCACAGCCGGGACGCCTGCGAGGACACTATGACCCTCCTGCGGAAATACAAGCCGCGCGGGGTGATGCACTGCTTCTCGTACAGCCCGGAGATAGCAGAAGAGGTCGTGAAGCTTGGTATGTACGTCGGCTTCACAGGAGTTCTTACATTCAAGAATTCCAAAAAGGCGTGGGCTTCCTGCGAGGCGGTGCCCGCCGACAGGCTCCTGCTGGAAACGGACAGCCCGTATATGGCTCCGGTGCCGCACCGGGGGGAGAAGTCCCACAGCGGAATGATAAAGTACACGGCGGCAAAAATGGCGGAGCTCAAGGGCGTTTCCGCGGAAGAAATGATCGAGATTTGCAGACAGAACGGCGAACGGCTGTTCGGCATCTGATTTGGAGGAAACATGGACGCAGACGGCAATCGAAGTAACACGCAGAACGACGACGACAAGCAGGGCGGCCACAGGGCGGCGAGATTCTTTCTAGGCTGGCTGGTGGCGCTCAACAAGGGGATAACGAAGCTGCTGAAAAAGGCGCTCGGCTCGGATTATATGGCGGTGACGGAGGACGAGGTGCTCGACCTTGTGAACGCCCTCGCGCAGACCCCGGACGACGACGGCGACGGCGAAAACGTCATCGAGGAAAGCTCCGCGCAGATGATAAACAATATCTTTGAATACAAGGATATGACCGCCGGGGACGTCATGACCCACCGCACCAGCATTGTCGGAGTTGATTCGTCCGTCAGCCTTGACGACCTCATCTATCTGGCGCTGGATATGGGATTTTCGAGAATACCGGTCTACGAGGACAGCATCGACCATATAGTCGGCATAATCATTGTGAAAGACCTGCTCTGCCTTGTCGGAAAGGACAGGCAGGAGCTCGACAAATTCAACGTGCACGATTTTATCCGGGACGTGATATTCATTCCGGAGTCATGTCCCTGCTCGGACGTGTTCAAATCGCTGACAAGCCTTAAATCCGGCATGGCGGTGGTGGCTGACGAATACGGCGGCACCGCCGGGATAGTCACGCTGGAAGACATAATCGAGGCGGTAATGGGCAACATACAGGACGAATACGACGACGAGAAATCCGAGATAGTAAAGATCGGCGACGACCAGTACGACGTTGACGGCGAGGCGGACCCGGACGAGGTATTCGGGCTGTTCGGCGTCGAGCTCCCGGAGGAGCACGAATACGAGACCATCGCGGGATTCATGACCGACAAGCTCGGCTATATCCCGGAGGGCGACGAGATAACCCCGCCAAGCGTGGAATACGAAGGCGTGAAGCTGGTGGTGCTGAACGTTGAGGACCGCTGTATCCGCAAGATACGCGCTTCAAGGATACAGAAGCCGCAGGTTGAAGAGGAACATCATGGCAGAGCGTAAACTCACCGCAAAGAAAAAGCGCGCCGCCGAGGTAATCGGGCTGCTGCGCGGCGAATACCCGGACGTGAAATGCGCGCTCATTTACGAGAAGCCGCACGAGCTGCTGATAGCCACGCGGCTTTCCGCGCAGTGCACCGACAAGCGCGTGAATATGGTAACTCCGGCGCTGTTTGAGCGCTTCCCGGACATAGACTCATTCGCAGAGGCGGACGTTTCCGAGGTCGAGGAGTATATCCGCACCTGCGGGCTTTTCAAGACCAAGGCGCAGGATATCGTCGGAATGTGCCGAATGCTCCGGGACGAATACGGCGGGAAAATCCCGGACAGCATAGAGGAGCTGACGAAGCTCCCCGGCGTTGGACGAAAGACCGCGAATCTCGTTGTCGGCGACCTCTACGGAAAGCCCGCTATGGTCTGCGACACCCACGTTATCCGGCTGTCGAACCGTCTGGGGCTGGCGGATTCCACCGACGCAGGAACTGTCGAAAAACAGCTCCGGGAGATAATACCGCCGGAGGAGGGGCTGAATTTCTGCCACAGGCTGGTGCACCACGGCCGCGCCGTATGCGACGCAAGGGCTCCGAAATGCGAGGTCTGCGTGCTCCGGAATGTCTGTCCCAGCAAGGACAAACCCGCGAAATCCACACGGACTAAGAAAAAATAATGTAGGGGAGGGGCTTGCCCCTCCCGCACTTTTATGCGGCGCGTCCGTGCGCCGCCTGGGTGCGGTCTGGGCAATCGTCCGTGATTGCCCAGACCGAAGATATTGATAGAATTAAAATGCATATAGGCACCACAAAAAAGCACGAGGAGGGGCAAGCCCCTCCCCTACGTTTTACATTATATTATACCGCGCGTAATATCAACGCATAATTTGCGGAAATCTGCAAAGAATAGCCGAAAAAACGAAAGGACTATTCATATGAAGAAAACCGACCTTGCCGTTGAATCCGCGCAGCTTGCCGCCGGGCTTCCCGGGGTGCGCTCCGTCAGCCGGAATATCGGCGGCGTGAAGATAACTGATATCCGCATACCGCAGGGAGCCCACACCTCCCGCCCCGCCGGAAGATACATCACGCTGGAGGGCGACCCCGCCGTCCCCGCGCTTGCGGCTTTGCTGAAACGCGCGATAGAACAGCTCCTCCCGCCGGAGGGGCTCATTCTCGCCGCCGGGCTCGGGAATCCCGACATAACCCGCGACAGCCTCGGGGCGCTGACTATCCGGGATCTTGCCCCGCGCCGGGGGAGCCGCTATTCCCTCGCCGCCGTGGAAACGGACGTCGCCGCCCGCACCGGGATAGAGACCGTCCGCATGGTGCGCGCCATCGCCGCCGAGACGTCCGCCGCGTGTATCCTCGCGGTGGATTCCCTGTGCTGCCGAGACCCTCTGCGTATCTGCCGCACGGTGCAGCTTTCCACGGCGGGGATAACTCCCGGCTCGGGGGTGGAAAATTCCCGGCGGGAGCTTTCCCCGAAAACCGCCGGCATCCCCGTTGTCCCCTGCGGCGTTCCCACGGCGGCTCTGCTCAGCTCCGTCACCGGGGAGAAGTCCCACGGGGGATTTCTCGCCGCGCCCGTGGACGAGGATATCCAGGCGAAGATATGGGCTGAGTGCATTTCCGGCGCGGTGAACTCTATAATATAATAAGGAATCAGCGTTTTCAGAAAATCTTCACAAAAAAACAGAAAAAAATAAAAAAAATTTTCTGAAAACGCTAAAGTTCAGGAAAAACCTGCCGATATAATATACGTGATAGCTGAAAAGCTAAAAATCCCGAAGCCTTAGTGTACACAATGGCTGACGGAAAAATTACTTTAACCAACCGCCTCACAGGAATGATTCCAATAAACGAGGCGCGTAAATTCAAGGAGGATATTACTATGGGAATGGTAGTACAGCACAACATGAACGCGCTCAACGCGTACAACAAGCTGAACACAAACGTTGCAGGCCTTAAGAAGTCTTCTGAGAAGCTTTCTTCTGGTTACAGAATCAACCGCGCTGGCGACGACGCTGCTGGTCTGGCAATTTCCGAGAAGATGAGATCCCAGATCCGTGGCCTGAACCAGGCTAAGAGAAACTCTCAGGATGGTATCTCCATGATCCAGACCTTCGAGGGTGCAACCCAGGAATCCCACTCCATTCTTCAGAGAATGAAGGAGCTCGCTTCTGAGTCCGCTAACGGTACATACCAGAACGAGGTTGACCGTGACGCTATCCAGCTCGAGTTCAACCAGCTCAACGACGAGCTCGACCAGATCGCTGATACCGACTTCAACGGCGTTGTAATGCTCAACGGCGGCCAGATGGCTGACGGGACAAAGGCAATCGATGGCAAG
>CALBGD010000198.1 GCA_937893735.1 uncultured Clostridia bacterium
TTTGCAAGAGAAAGCTCGTTAGCTGTAAATCCATAGAGCGGAGACATCAGTACGGAGATAATATGCTCGTCAAGCTGAGGATTGTCTATCACCTTTAGGAAGCTTATCATGAGCTTTATTTCATCGGCTGCCAGATAGTTTCCACTGTCGGAGGATACCGGAATATAAAGCTCCTCCAGAGCGTCCTTGTATTCCTTGATATGGGTCTTGTTTCGCAGAAGTATTGCGAAATCACCCCATTCGCACGGGCGGGTGCTTCCGTCAGCGCCCCTGACTTTAAACTGTTCCCTTACCATTTTCCCTATAATTGAGGCGGCATAGCGAGCCTCTGAAACAGCGGCGGTAGGAACTTTTTCGGATTCCGGGATTTCCGATGCGTCACCGGGGATCTGGTTATCGTCAGGATTGGCAGCGGTATCCGATTTCTTCCGGCTTGAATAATCCAGCAAATGCAGCTCGGAGCTGTAATCACAGCAAGAATCCGGGAAAACAGCGCCGGGCACAAGCTGGTTGTTGTCTGAGTAGTCAACATCTCCGTATTTCCTCGTCATGATACCGTCAAACATTGAGTTTACAGTATTTATGACTGTTTCACGGCTGCGGAAATTCTGGTTCAGCGGCAGCTTGTCATAGCCGCTTCCGGGTTCACAGCATTTTGCCATTATCTCGGGATTTCCTCCGCGGAATGCGTAGATGGACTGCTTGATATCCCCCACGAAAAATAGATTGTTCTGCTCTCTTGAAATAAGCCGGAATATCTCATACTGGAGGTCGTTCGTATCCTGAAATTCATCTATAATTATGCACCGGTAGCGCTCCGAAAGCACACTGCGGAGCTCGCTCTCCGGCTTTTTCAGTTCGCGCAGGAGAAGCTGTTCGCAGTCCGCAAAATCCACAACGGAGGCTTTCCGCTTTATCTTGGTGAATTCATCGTCCAGCCTGTGCACCAGCATTACAAACGCGGTCATTGCATTTAGCTGCTGTTTCCTTTCCTCTTCAAAGGAGGCGCTGTCGTAGCCCGTGTTTGTCCTGATTTCGGCAAATCCGGCGGCAGCCTTGTTCATAGCATTGATCGCCGCATTTTTGTTTTCGGTGTCTCCCTTTTTGGCGCGGGGCAGTGATTTAGTGCTGACGACAGGTACTGTAAGCGCGTCAATTTCTCTGTGGAATTCGTCAAAATCGCTGAATGTGGGAGTGCTTCCGGATAAAAGGTGATTTTTACATGACTGTGCAAGCTTGTTAGCATAATCCTGTACTGGCTGGAGAATCTCGCCCAGCTTATCCCTCATAGCGTCATCGTTGATAACAGAGCAGTATTCTTCTGCCTTTGAAATGCTGTATGCGATCTCGTTTAATGCCTGAGGCAGCCCGGAAACGATGCTTGGGAAGAAATGCTCCGCCGCTGATTCCTTGTCGGAAAAAACGGAAGCACACCTGTCAAGCCATTCATCACGGTCAGCAAGTGAACTAGCCTTGTAATACACAGCCCTGACAGCCTTTCGGAGCTCCGAATCGTTCTCAAACGAGTACGTTTTGAGCAGAAGCTCCCTTGCAAATGCACCGTTTCCTTTTTCGCTGGATTCCTTGAATTTCCCAGAGAAATCGCCGATGAATTCATCGGAGTAGAAATATTCCATCGTGTTGTCAAGCGCCTTGTCCATCATGGAAGCGCCCCTGCCTTCCTCAACAACGGAGAAATTTACCGGCAGGTCAAAAAGCTGTGTGTTATCCCTGAGTACTCCAAGGCAAAACGAATTTATCGTGCCGATAAACGAGGAACGGAATTTTATGAGCTGCTCCCTCGTAATACGCCCATCGCCGCTGCGCGAAGCCTTGTCGATTGCAAGCGTCATTCGCGCGCGAAATTCCTCGGCGGCGTTCTTGGTAAAGGTAAGAATCGCAAATTTGTCGGCAGGGATCGCCGCAATATTCTCGGCTTCGTTTCCGCGGATAAGCGTAACCACGCGCTCGATAAGCAGAGCGGTTTTTCCGCTTCCGGCGGCGGCAGTCACGCAGGCGGAGCTGTCGGCAGAGTGATTTATTGCATTTAACTGGTCATTTGTCCATTTCATGTTTCCCATACTCATTCACCTGCCTGTTCTGTTTTCTTGCTTGTCTTGCGTGTGCGCGGGGACTTGGAGGCCGGCTTTTCTGCTCCCTCCCCGGGATTTATATTTTCAGCTTTGTCACCGTCTGATTTTGCGCCGTCCTGCTTGGGCTTCTTTTTGGAAAGCCCGATAAGCTTTTCTGCGATATTCTCATCAACGTAGCAGCCGGTGGGCTCCTGATGTCCGCAAAGCGGCTTGAACGCGCAGTAATCGCAGGCGCACTGCTTAGCGGAGGAAGCGTCCTTGTAAATAGTCGGTATAGCGGAAACATCGCCGCCGTAAAGCTTTGAAATCACGTTCCTTGTCTGTTTGAGGACATTCTCTACTATCTTTTTAAACTGTTCCGCGTCTGGTGCAGCGTCGTTCTTGGGTGTAACATCGCTGACAGTAAGCGGCTCGGCTGAAACGGACGGGTCCCCGCCGTAAATTGAGCTGATGTATCTGCTGGCAAACATTGCCTGTTCTTCCTCGGTGGAGTTCGTTTTGATATACATATCGCTCGGGAGGTGTCCTCCAGCAATCATTTCAAGCAGTGTGGAATCCGACATAGAAGCCCCGGTCATGTTAGCGAGATAATAACCGACTCCGCCCGGCGCTATATCCGGATTCTTGGCGCATATCGCGATAAGGTATATCAGCATCTGCGTATTTATGCCATACAGCGCGTTTGAAATCTTGAACTTGTGACTCCCTGTCTTGTAGTCAACGATGCGCAGGTAATCTTTTTCGTCGTCTCCGTGGAACATATCCACACGGTCTATTTTCCCGGGGATAGTGACGTTTGTGCCTCCGCTGACCTCAATGGACAGAGGAGCCAGCTTTATTGATTTCGAGCTAAGCTTCTTTACTGTCGGAACAGTGATCTCCTTTCCGGTCTCCGGGTCAGCGACGGTTTCTGTTTCCTCACAAATCGGGGGAATATCCCGCTCCTCGTCATTCCTGAAATCCAGCTCGAAAAGTACAGGACGGTACTTTCTGCTCATGAATTCCAGTTGGAGCAGGCCAAGAAGGTCGGTGCATCGGAGTGCCAGACCAGAGTACATATAGTCAAACGCCCTGCTGTGGTATTCCGAGGAACCGAGCCTGCTGTCAGCATACTCTTTCAGGTATTTTACAGATAACTCTTTTAACTGTTTATCTTTAAGCTTGAAGAACTCCGGCATTTTCGTGCAGTACTGCTTCAGAACCCTTTCCAGAACATAGTGAACAGCCGAGCCGAGATCATTGTTATTAGCATTGATTGCCTGACGTATGCTGATTTTCAGTCCCTTTTCGCAGAAGTACTGGAATCTGCACTTGTTCAGTTTTTCCAGCGAGGTTGCCGGAATACTGTTCTTCCGGAACAGAGCTTTTGCTACATCAGGAGCCAGTCTGTGCCGGTAGGCAGTGG
>CALBGD010000199.1 GCA_937893735.1 uncultured Clostridia bacterium
TCAGGACGGTTGTCCAAACCGCCCCCAAGCGCGGCACGGACGCCGCGCATTAAAGAGCGGGAGGGACAATCAGGACGATTGCCCCCACGCACCAAAAGCGCGGCAAGGACGCCGCGCAACTAAGTGCGGGAGGGGCAAGCCCCTCCCCTACATATGTCATGTGGCTTTCTTTGCGAAAATCAGCTTGTCCTGTGCGGACAGCGTTACCACCTGCCCCGTGTACAGCAGGAATGCTCCGTTTGCGCGGACTATCGCGAAAAGGCTCTCGCCCTCTTCAAGCTCGATATCCGATGGAAGCTTCCCCACGAATTCCGGAGGCATATCCATCGTTGTGAACCGCACGGTATTGCGCTGTATGCGAAGCTCCGCCTGTTCGCTTACGTCCTCTATCGCCGCAAGAGCCGCGTCCACCGTAAGGGCGGTCGGGCAGACCGTCTGTATGCCGAAGCCCTGAAACACGTCCACCTTGTCCGGGTCGGATATCCGCGCGAATACGCGCTCAACGCGGAATATGTCCTTTGCGAGCTGAGCCGCCATTATATTAAGGTTATCGTCCTGAGTTATGGCGCACACCGCGTCGCAGCTCTCGATGCCAGCCTTTCTGAGCACCTCCTGGTCGATAGGCACTCCTGCGGTAGTGAACCCGCTGAAATCCCCGGGCAGGCGGTCGAAATTCTGCTCGTCCCGGTCTATTACGGAAACATCGTTGCCGCGCTTGTCGAGAACTCCCGCGAGCTCACTGCCGACTTTTCCGCAGCCGATTATGATTATATTCATGCTTCACCTCATTTGCCCACGCAGAAGCGCCTGAACACCTCGTCTATGACTTCCTCGCCGGCGCGCTTTCCGGAGAGCTCGTAGACCGCGTCCAGAGCCTGCTCCAGCATTACTCCCACCGCGTCAGGAGTTACGCCAAGCGCCGCCGCGCCGAGCGCCTGCTCCACCGAATCAGCGGCGCGGATAACGCAGTCGCGCTGGCGCTCGTTCGCGAGGAATCCCGCGTCCGGGTCCAGACGTGACAGGTCGAGCCTGTCGCTTATCGCTTCGGAAAGCGCCTTTGCCGCGCCGTCCCGCTTCGCGGAGAGCACCACGGGAGCCCCGACAGCACGCTCTATTTCGCTGATATCCAGCTTCTGCGGCAGGTCGGATTTGTTCACCACCGCCACGACATTCCTGCCGGAGATAAGCCCGAGAAGCCGCCTGTCCTCCTCCGAAAGCTCCCTTGAGCCATCGAACACCGCGAGGATAATATCCGCGCTTTCAAGCCGCTTCAGCATGATGTCCACGCCGATTTTCTCCACCGGGTCGTCCGTTTCGCGTATCCCGGCGCAGTCCGCCACACGGAGAACTATATCCCCGAGGGAGATGGTTTCCTCCACGATGTCCCGGGTAGTCCCGGCGATGTCGGAGACTATGCTCCTCTGCTGACCTGCGAGGCTGTTCATCAGCGTGGATTTCCCGGCGTTGGGCTTGCCGACTATCGCGCAGGAGATGCCCTCCCGGAGCATACGCCCGGTGTCGTAGCCGGAAAGCAGCTCCCGGAACATATCCCGCACCGCCGTCAGCCGGTCGGTGAGCCACTGCTGAGTCACCACCGGGGTGTCGTCCTCGGGGTAGTCTATCCACGCGGATATCTGCGCGGAGATGTCCATTATCCTGTCGGCGCAGTCCTCCATGCGGCGGTAGAGAGCGCCCTCGCGCTGGCCGTTGGCGCAGCTCAGGAACTGCCCGCCCTGCGCGCTGATTATATCGGCGACCGCCTCCGCCTGTGTGAGCGACATTTTCCCGTTGAGCAGGGCGCGCTTGGTGAACTCCCCGGGAGCCGCCGGCTGAGCCCCCGCCTTTACGCAGGCGGAGAGCACGCGCCTTGTGACGTATATCCCGCCGTGGCAGGAAATTTCCGCCGTGTCCTCGCCGGTGTAGCTGTGCGGAGCGCGGTACATCAGCAGCACTCCGTCGTCGAGGAGCTCGCCGTTATCGTATATCTTTCCGTAAGCCGCCCGGTAGCCCGGGAGCTCTGCGGCGCTCTTTCCGGAAACGGGTCTGAACACCCTTGCGGCTATCTCGGCGGCGTTTTCGCCGGATATCCTTATCACGGAAATTCCCCCCGCGGCGGGGGGAGTTGCTATTGCACAAATAGTTGACATTGTTTCCTCACTTCTTGCCGAAAAGCTTCGCGAAGAAGCCCTTTTTCTCCGGCTTTGCGGAATTTTCCTCCGGCGCGGGCTCGGATTTCTTCTGATTTCCGTCTGCTATCTCCTCGTTGTCGGAGAAAACGTTCAGCAGCAGCGGCTTGCGCCTGAATTCCTCGCCGGTGTCATTGAGAAGATATGTGTAGGTGCGGCTCGGCATAAGCGGCTGATAATCCGCCGGGGAGGGAGCCGCAAGCAGCTCGTCCAGCTTCTCCGCCATGCGCTCAGGCAGGCTCTCCGCCGCGCCCTCGTAATATTCCTCGCAGGCGATGTTGTATTCCTCTGCGGGATTGCGCCCGGCTATCTGGGTCAGGTGTATGCCCTCCCGGAGATACGCCGTATAGTCGAGGTAATCGCACCAGAATTCGTTCAGCAGCGCCGCAAGCACGATATCCTGCTTCTGCCGGAGCTTTTCCTCCCCGAGGAGCTTCACCGCCGCCGCATACTGCTCAGGCGCGTGCTTCTGCCACATATCGCTGTGCCAGGTGCCCTCTAACAGCGCGGTGCGCTTCTCAAAGGTCATGGAGCGGTGCTTTTCGCCTATCATCGTGTATTTCATGAGGTTCACGCGCTCGTCAAAGGCGGCGCCCTCGGCTATGCGCTGTACGCGCTCGGCTTCCTTCAGCAGAGCCTTGTCCTCTATCGCGCCGCTCACCTTTTCGGCGGGGTAATGCCTGCCGGAGACCAGCGAGCGCAGGTTGTTGCGGGTCATTATCTCATCGTCCAGCGCGGCGAAGAAGCGGCTCTCGCCGACGTCGCCCTGCCGTCCGGCGCGCCCCCGGAGCTGCTGGGTCATTCGGGAGGAATCCCGCATTGCCGCCGCCAGAACCAGCAGACCGCCTGCGGCTTCCACCTCTGATTTCGCGTGGCAGTCCGCGCCGCCGAGCTTTATATCGACTCCGCGGCCAGCCATGTTGGTGGAGATGGTGACTGCTCCCGGCTCCCCCGCCCGGGAGATTATATCGGCTTCCGCCTCGTCGTTCTTTGCGTTGAGCACGGTGCAGGGAATGCCGGCGGCCTCCAGCTCTGCGGAAAGGCGCTCGGATTCCTCGATATTCGCCGTGCCGACAAGCACGGGGCGGTTTATCTCATGCGCCTGCTTTATCGCGGAGATGACCGCGCGGCGCTTCTCGTCCTGGTCGTAGTAGAGCTCCATCGGGTGGTCGGTGCGCTGGCACGGGAGCCGCGTGGGAATCACCTCGGTGGGCAGCCCGTAGATGGTGTCGAATTCCTCCCGGGACTGCACCGCCGTGCCGGTCATTCCGGCGAGCTTCGGGAACAGCCGCAGGAAATACTGGAGCGCGATATTGCCCATAATCCTGCCGCGGGAGGTGATTTTAAGCCCGTGCTTCGCCTCCACCGCCGCCTGCAAGTCACCGGGGAAAACGCGCCCGGGGGCGGCTCTTCCGGTGAATTCGTCCACAAGGAGCACCGCGCCGTCCCGCAGAATGTAGTCCTTGTCCTCGTGCAGGAGCTCCCGCGCCTTTATGCAGGCGCATATCTTCGCGAGGAGAGCCGCAGAATCCGCGTCGTAGATGTTGCAGGAGAATATTTCCTCCGCCTTGTCTGCGCCCGCGTCCGTGAGGTACACGTTGCGGCTGTCCTCGTCAACGCCGTAGTCAGCCTCGGTGAATCCCGCCACCTTCTGGTAGACCTCGGCGGTGGAGCCGTCGTCCTGCGCGGCGATATCCCCGGCGATCACCAGCGGAATACGCGCTTCGTCTATCATGATGCTGTCGGCTTCGTCCACTATCGCGAAGTTGAGCTTCTCCGGGAAAGCCATCTTCTCCGGCTCAAAGCACGCGAAATCCCGCAGGTAGTCGAATCCCGCCTCCTTGGCGGTGAGGTAGGTCACCTGCTTCGCGTACTGCTCCCGGCGCTCCTCACGGGGAGTGTCGGCGGTGATACAGCCGAGGGATACCCCCATCGCGTCATAGACCGGCTTCATCAGCGTATAGTCGCGCCGCGCGAGGTAGTCGTTGAAGGTCAGCACCATGACCTGACCGCCGTTCAGCGCCTCATGGCAGGCGGAGAAAACCGCCGCAAGGGTCTTTCCCTCGCCGGTCTGCATCTGCACCATATTGTGCCCGGAGAGCGCCAGCGCCGCGCCTATCTGCTCCTCGTAGGGAGTTATACCGAGAGTATTCTTTACCGCGCAGTATACCCGGGAGAATACCTCGGATATCCCGTTCCCCTCCGCACCGCCGGAAGCGGCGAGGGAAACGATATTTGAAATGGTCTTGTTATCCATAATGCTCCTCTAGAATTCGTTTTTTAAAAAAATTATGCCGTAGGGGAGGGGCTTGCCCCTCCCGCCCTTTAATGCGCGGCGTCCGTGCCGCGCTTGGGGGCGGTTTGGACAACCGTCCTGATTGCCCCCTCCCGCCCTTTAATGCGCGGCGTCCATAATATAGGACTCCATGAAATTTCCGGGAGGGGCAAGCCCCTCCCCTACAAGTTCTCATAAGAGTTTCTGAACGAACTCATGTGTTCCATATCAGCTCTATCATTCTCGGGAGCTGTTTGCCGCGGTATCTGCTCAGCTCCTGCTGGGCGCGGCGCTTGTAGTCGCGGTATTCGTCCGGTATCTCGCTGCTTACCGACAGGCAGTATTCCGAGCGCATATCCACCGAGAGCTTATACGCGCGGTTTTCGTCGCACTCCACCAGCACCGTCACGGTGAGGATATCCCCGTCAAGCATGAAATCTATTATCCTGAGCATTGAAAGCACCCCTTCTGAAATTGTACTCTATTATATTATAATGCTATTTTTATTGCCTGTCAACCTTGAAATCTTTCCGGATTTATGCTATAATAAATTTATATTGATTTTTTATAGGCCGGGGAACTTTATTCACCCCGGAAGAAAGGATTTATTTATGCTGACAAAAGAACAGTTCGACGCAAGGCTTGCAAAGCTGGTTAAGGCTCAGGAGGAGCTCATCGCCCGCCCGAATCCCGAGTCCGATTTCTACAACGGCGTTTACACCCGCTACCAGAATCCGGTGCTCACCGCGGCGCACGCCCCGATAATCTGGAGATACGACCTCTCCTACAACGATAACCCCAACCTCATGGAGCGCCTCGGCGTTAACGCGGTCATGAACTCCGGCGCGGTCTACCTCAACGGAAAGTACTGCCTCGTTGCCCGCGTGGAGGGCGCAGACCGCAAGTCCTTCTTCGCCGTTGCGGAGAGCGACAAGCCTACCGAGGGCTTCTGCTTCAGGGATTACCCGGTTATCCTCCCCGACACCTGCCCCGAGGAGACCAACGTGTACGATATGCGCCTCACCCAGCACGAGGACGGCTGGATATACGGCGTTTTCTGCTCCGAGAGCAAGGATAAGGAGAACCCCGACCTCTCCGCGGCTACCGCTCAGGCTGGAATCGTCCGCACAAAGGACCTCGTAAAGTGGGAGCGCCTGCCTAACCTCATCTCCAAGTCACCGCAGCAGAGAAACGTTGTACTCCACCCCGAATTCGTGAACGGAATGTACGCATTCTACACCCGCCCGCAGGACGACTTCATCTCCACCGGCTCCGGCGGAGGCGTATGCTTCGCGCTGTGCAAGGACATCACGAACCCTGTCCTCTGCACCGACGAGGTAGTCATCTCCCCGAGAGTTTACCACACCATCACCGAGGTAAAGAACGGCGCGGGCGCCGTTCCGATAAAGACCCCCAAGGGCTGGATCCACATTGCCCACGGCGTAAGAAACACCGCCGCAGGTCTGCGCTATGTCATCTACGTTTTCGCAACTGACCTCAACGACCCGTCCAAGCTCATCGCAAGCCCGTCCGGTCTGTTCATCGCGCCGCACGGCATCGAGAGAGTCGGCGACGTTTCCAACGTTGCATTCACGAACGGCGCCATCGTTCGCGAGGACGGCAGCGTTTACATCTACTACGCTTCCTCCGATACAAGGCTGCACGTTGCCTCCACAACTATTGAGCAGCTCATGGACTACACGTTCAACACTCCCTCCGACCCGCTGCGCTCCGCTGACTGCGTAAAGCAGCGCTGCGAGCTCATCTCCAAGAACCTCGCCGGAGAGCGCAGGGCATGAGCGAATACTTCGACCTATACACCGCCGACAGGCGCCGCCTTGGCAGAAGAATACAGCGGGGCGCGCCTGTTCCCCACGGGGAATACCACATCGTGGTGCAGATAATGACGGTGAACAGCCGGGGTGAGATACTCCTGACGCAGCGCGTGCCCGAAAAGACCAGCGGCGGCAGGTGGGAATGCAGCGGCGGCTGCGCCATAAGCGGCGAAACAAGCCGCGAGGCGGCAGTGCGCGAGCTTTTCGAGGAGACCGGGATACGCGCGAATACCGCCGAGATATCCCTTGAATGGACGCTCACGACCGAGAGTATGCTCCGGGACTTCTACATGGTCCACCGGGACATTCCGCTGGAGCGCTTAGTGCTCCAGTCGGCGGAGGTGTGCGCCGCAAAGTGGGTGAGCTTCGACCGCCTGCGCGAGATGGCGATGAGCGGTCAGACAACGCGCACCGTCGCAAGATGGCTGGAAAACCGCGGAAGCGACCTGCGCCGAAGGATAGCGGACATCGCTGAATCCGCGCGGCTTGGCAGGGCGCAGTAGACCGGAGGTGCTTCTATGAAAATAATCATCGTCGGCGGCGGCAGAGTGGGCTATTACCTCGCGGAATCGCTCCGCAGGGCCGGACACGACACCGTTATAATCGAGCAGGACAGGGAGCAGTGCCGCGTCTGCGCGAATCTGCTGGACGTCACCGTGTGCGCCGGGGACGGCACCTCGCAGGAGACCCTGCGCGCCGCGGGAGCCGATAAGGCTGACGTGGTGGTCGCAGTCATGGGCAGGGACGAAAATAACCTCGTCTGCTGCCAGACCGCGAAAAAGGTGTTCGGCGTGAAAAAGACCGTCGCCAAGGTGAACGACCCGAAAAACGTCAGCGCTCTGAAAGCGCTCGGCGTGGATACGGTGGTCTCCGCGACCGATTACATCATACAG
>CALBGD010000200.1 GCA_937893735.1 uncultured Clostridia bacterium
GAGCTTCCCGCGTGAGGTGTTCACGATGAGGGTCTCCGGCTTCATGAGCGACAGCGCCTGCTCGTTTATAATGTAGCGGGTGTCCTCGGTGAGAGGGCAGTGCAGCGAAATTATATCCGACTGCCGGAAAAGCTCCTCGCGGCTGACGTAGGTTATCCCGCTGTTTTCTGCGGGGAACGGGTCGTTTGCGATGACATTCATTCCGAAGCCGCGGCAGATGTCGATGAAAGTCCGCCCGATCTTTCCCGTGCCGACGACCCCGGCGGTCTTTCCGTGGAGGTCAAAGCCCATAAGCCCGTTCAGGCTGAAATTGAAGTCCCTGGTGCGGATATACGCCTTGTGGAGCTTTCGGTTCAGCATCAGTATCATGCCCATTGCGTGCTCCGCCACCGCGTAGGGAGAGTACGCCGGGACCCTCACCACCCGGAGCTTTCCCCGGGCGGCTCCCAGGGCGACATTGTTATAGCCCGCGCACCTCATGGCGACTAATTCCACACCATTGGCCGCCAGACCCTGCACGGTCCTTTCGCCGATGTCGTCGTTCACGAAAGCGCACACCGCGCGGAATCCCTCGGTCAGCCGGACGGATTCCGGGCGCAGGCGGCTTTCAAAATACTCTATCTCAAATTCCCTGTTCAGCCTGTCGAACCATATCCGGTCGTAGGGCTTTGTATCAAAAAATGCGATTTTTTCCATATTCAGCGCTCCTTGCGGTTTATTCGCGATTATTTTCTGCTCCGCACTGCGATTTATGCGAGTTAAGTTTTTTGTAAGATTTATGTCAGACTTTTTGTAAGAATTTCATGTTATTATTGATTCATCAAGAAAAAAAGGAGGTAGTCCGATGGACAAACAGCGTGTACTCGTTGTCGATGACGACCGAGAGATAGTCATGGCGATAATCCGCCTGCTGGAGCGCGAGGGAATCGAGGCAGTTCCGGCGTACAACGGCAGGGAAGCTGTCGAGCGGCTGAATGAGGGTGAGATACATCTCATAATAATCGACATAATGATGCCGGAGATGGACGGTATCTCAGCCACGATAAAGATACGCTCCGAGCGGAATATTCCGGTGATAATGCTCTCTGCCAAGACCGAGGAGAGCGACAAGATACTGGGTCTTTCTGTCGGCGCGGACGATTACGTCACGAAGCCGTTTTCTCCGGCGGAGCTTATAGCGCGGGTGAAATCGCAGCTCAGGCGGTATATGTCGCTGGGAGATTACAACAACAGGAGCGGCGCGGACATAGTGCTCGGCGGACTTTCGCTCAGCCGGGAGGAGCGGCGGCTGTACGTTGACGGCGAGCCGGTGAGGCTCACGCCGAAGGAATACAGCATAGTAGAGCTGCTGATGTCGAAGCCCGGCAGGGTGTTCTCCGCCGAAGAAATTTACGAACGCGTATGGAACGAAACGGCATTCTCTGTGGAAAACACGATAATGGTGCATATCCGCAGGATTCGCGAGAAGATCGAGATAGATCCGAACGAGCCGAGATATTTAAAGGTGGTGTGGGGAATTGGATACAAAATGGAAAAGATTCAGCCGAAGCAGGGGATTTAAGGCGCTCCTTACGGCG
Source organism: uncultured Clostridia bacterium (assembly GCA_937893735.1). Lineage (GTDB taxonomy): Bacteria > Bacillota > Clostridia > Oscillospirales > Ruminococcaceae > CAG-115. The sequence goes on from CALBGD010000200.1 coordinate 1,578, forward strand.
GTGATAATTCTGTGCGCCGGGATAATCGGCGCAATGCCGGGTTACATTTCAGAGAGCGGCTACCGTCAGAGCGGGATGTGTCGCGATGTCTTTGAACACGAGGATTACTTCGATTCAGACAGATATGAAGGTATTCTTCTGTCGGTTATGAACAAAGCTGTTGACCGCACGGAACAGCTCAGCATGGGCGTTGAGCCGGAAAAGAAAGCGGATTACTATTATCATCTGCACAGCGATGGCGGAAATGTCCCTGTAAACGACAGCTTTTACGGAGATAAGACCGCATACAGGGAAGCCGCCGCGTTTGATGTAGAGAACGATGTTGAGCCGTATATAGTCATGACCTCAGTCCGGGACGATGAGGAAGGACTATCCTGCATGACGGTCCCTGACGGCGTTAAGGTACCGCAGGGCGTATTAAATACGTGGTTTGACGCTTTTGGCTGTACCATACAGACGGGCCCTAGCGTTGAACAGGTGGAATTCGACCGGGCAAACTGGTATATCGCACAGAATAATATGAGAATAATGCTGGCGGCTTCTGCGGCGCTTGCGGTGCTGATGCTTGCCGCGCTGGTGCTTCTCTGCCGCGTGCTGTGCGAGGCTCCGGACGGAACGGTGAGCAGACCGGCTCTGCTGTTCCGGGTGCCGTATGAGGTGATTTACGGCATTACGGCATTTTATGCATATCTTATGTCTGTCGCTTTCCCCGATTTTTCCTACCGTGATTACGATGTGGAAATCGGGTTTGATATAAATTTCAGAACGGTAGTGAATGTTTTGAGCTGTGCGGCGGGGATCGTCGTGTTCATTGCGCTGGTAGTCTGGCTTATCCTCAGCGTGTGCGCCCGCATAAAGAACAAGGAGTTCGCCGAAGGATTCCTGTGCTGGAAGCTGTTTAAAATGCTCCGGGAGGGCGCGAAATTCTCCGGGTATGGAGTACGCGGATTCTTCCGGTTCATAAAGGAGCTCATCACGGGAGAACTATATTCCGCCGACAGAGCCGCACGGAAGCTTATCCGCATGGACGTCACGTTCCTTGTCCTGAGCGCGGCGCTGCTGGTTCCGGCGGCAAGCATTTTTGAGAGCCAGCGCTACAATTATTATACGGATTCCTTGATCGGATTTGTGATAGCGCTTTTGTTCATCTGGCTTGTCGTGCTGGGAATTTTCATATATGGCAGGTATCTTATAAACAGGGACGAAGCCCTGGTTGAACAGCAGATACGCGATATCTGCGCGGGGAAGTACGACAGCGCCCCGCAGCTCAGCAAGAAATCCCCGTACCTCAGGAGCTCCGAGATGCTCGCGAATCTGTCGCAGAGCTACGAAAAGAGCATTTCCGAGGCTGTCCGTGCGGAGCACACGAAAATAGAGCTCATAACCAACGTGTCCCACGACCTGAAAACTCCGCTGACCTCGATAATCAGCTACATCGACCTGCTTTCCAGGGAGGAGCTCTCGCCGCAGTGCCGGGAGTACGTCGGGGTGCTCCAGAGCAAATCCGAGCGGCTGAAAACCATTGTCGCGGACGTATTCGAGCTTGCCAAGACCGCCAGCGGCGATATCACGGTAAAGCACGAACTTCTCGACCTCACAAGGCTTGCAAACCAGACCCTCGCGGAAATGCAGGATAAAATCGAGGCTTCCGGGCTGGGGCTGAAAACGGAGATATGCGAACCTCCGGTGGAGGTCGTCAGCGATGGAAAGCGGCTGTACCGCGTACTCCAGAATCTGCTTGACAACGCGCTGAAATACTCGCTTGCCGGGACGCGTATCTATTTTTCATTGGAAAAGTCCGGCGGCAGGGCAGTGCTGGCTATCCACAATATCGCCGGATACGAGATGAATTTCACGGCCGACGAGATACTCGAGCGCTTTGCCCGGGGCGATAAATCCCGCAGCAGCGAGGGCTCGGGGCTTGGGCTTTCCATCGCGCAGGCGTTTACGCAGGCTTGCGGCGGGGAATTCCGGCTTGAAATCGACGGTGATATGTTTAAGGTGACGCTGACATTTCCGCTAAGCGAATAAAGTGTATTCCCGGGCAGATTCTGTCCGGGAATATTTCGAATCAAAAATAGGTGCTTTTGGCCTGCAATGCGATTAACAGTGTAACAAATCGTGTTACATAACGATTGTTGTATTAGATTTGTACAAATTATCGTGAAAATTCTGCGAAAAAACTATTGCTTTTTTTTAGGTAATGTGGTAAAATAAAATTATTGGCGCGGAAATAATGTCCAAGCCGGAATATTCCTGACAGAATAAGGAGGACCCGCGATGTCCCCGAAACTTAGCGAGCTGATAACCCTGCTGAAGGGTCACAGAGTCTTTATACAGACCCATAATTTCCCTGACCCTGACGCTATCGCCAGCGCTTACGGACTTCAGGTGCTTCTTGAGCGCTTCAAGATACCTACCACGATATGCCATCACGGAAATATCGAGCGCACTGCAACAGCAAATATGGTGGCTGAGTTCGGTATAAAGATGGTCGTTGCCTCTGACCTCACTGACATGACCAGCGAGGATTATATCATCACGGTGGATTCCCAGAAAGGCAACGCGAACATTCTCGATTTGGTGGGAAACGAAGTTGCCTGTATCGACCATCACCCGACATTCTGTCCGGCTGATTACAAATATAAGGATATCCGCATAGTCGGGAGCTGTGCTACCCTTATCGCGGACTATTATATGTCCTACAAGATGGATATGCCGCAGGACGTTGCAACGGCTCTGCTGTACGGTCTGAAGATGGATACGGCGGATTTCACGCGCGGAGTGACTGAGCTTGATATCGACGTTTACCGCTATCTTTTCCCGCGGGCGGATAATCAGCTTATACGCAAGTTCCAGTCGGGAGTTATACAGTACGATGAGCTGGAGGCGTTCGTTGACGCAATGAAAAACATCGACATATACAACGGAGTTGCATTCGCATTCCTGAATTTCCCGTGCGCGGACGCTTTCGTGGCGACCGTTTCGGACTTTATCCTGAATCTCGATGTAGTCACGTTTGCGGTGGTTTATTCCAGGCGTGAAAAGGGCTTCAAGTTTTCGATACGCTCCGAGCTGGACGAGTTTAATGCCGGTACTATCGCGGCGGAGGCTCTTCAGGGTGTTGGCTCCGGCGGCGGCCACCGCTCCATGGCGGGAGGATTCGCAGAGGAGAGCAAGATCCTCGATATCAGCATTGAGTTCAACCGTGTAATTCAGAATCTGTTTCTTGACGTGATAGACAAGCTCCGCCCCAAGGCGGAGGAGCCCAAGGAAATTCCTGTCGAGGAAAGCACTGAAACCATGGATCTTGAATAGTATACAGGCGGTACACAGTAATGTGCGCCGCTTTTTTATTGAAAGTGGTTGAAATTTTTCCGTAATTGTGGTAAAATATATTCTGTAAAAATATACCCCCTGAAAGGACATAATAAATATGAATATAGCAGTAGTAGGTCTGGGTCTTATCGGAGGTTCGTTCTGCAAGGCACTGAAAGCGAACACGTTCCACCATATCATGGGCATAGACACTGACAATGAAACTGTCCGCAAGGCGCTGGAGCAGGGCGCCATCGACGAGGAGATCGATGAGAGCCGCTTAGGCGAGGCTAATCTTACGATAATCGCACTGTACCCCGTTCCAACAGTGGAATTCGTAAAGCGCAACGCTGACCGGTTCCACAAGGGCTCCATCGTAATTGATGTCGGCGGCGTAAAAGGCTATGTGGTTCACGGCTGCACTCCGATACTTGATGAAAAGGGAGTTTACTTTCTCGGCACGCACCCGATGGCAGGCACGGAGAACTCCGGATTTGATTATTCAAAGGCGGATATGTTCGTCAAGGCAAGCTATATCCTGACCCCGACTGAGAGCACCCCGCAGATAGCGATAGACCTTATCTCCACGCTGGGAAGCTGCATGGGATTCGGTCAGGTCGTAATTGCCACCGCAGAGCAGCACGATACCAACATCGCGTTCACCTCGCAGCTTGCTCACGTTGTTTCCAACGCTTACGTCAAGAGCCCGTCGCTCCTGCGTGCGGACGGATTTTCCGCGGGAAGCTTCCTTGACCTCACAAGAGTTGCAAAGCTCAACGAGGAGATGTGGTCGAGCTTGTTCCTGTGCAACAAGGACGCGCTTCTGTTTGAGATAAACACGATAATCGAGAAGCTCACGGAATACCGCGACGCAATGGTCGACGACGATAAGCCGCGCCTTAAGGAGCTGCTGAAGGTTGGCAGGGAGCGCAAGGAAGAAAGTATGAAATACTACGGTCAGGAGAAGGCGCTGAATGGCTGAGAAACAGACCCCCGGCATTGCCTATATCGTGTCCCTGTGCGGCATAATGAGCGGACTTGCGCTTGCCCTGATGTTCTGCCTTGGAATGATCCCCGGCTTCGAGTATGTCAGCCCGGCAGTCGCCGGAGTGCTGATATGGGTGATAAGGGAGCGGCTCGGTGTAAGGTACGGTCTGGTGAGCTACGCGGCAGTCGGGCTCCTTACAATGCTGTTCACCGCGAATTACGAGGCGAGCATGATGTTTGTTTTCCTGCTCGGCTGGTACCCGATAGTCCGGCAGTACCTTGTGAAAATAAAGGTGTTTGCGCTGCGCTGGGCCGCGAAGCTCGGAATATACGCCGCAGCGGCGGTTTCGTGCTATTTTGTGCTGATTTACCTGTTCGGTATGTCTCAGCTCCTTGAGGATATGGGCGAATTCGGAAAGTACGGACAGTGGGTGCTGCTCGGATTCGGGGCAGTGGCATTCGTGCTTTACGATATCTTTCTAGGGCTGTTTTACCCGTTCTATGAAAAGGTGCTGAAACCCAAGATTTCCAAAAGAATGAAATGATTTTTAGATAGGAGTTTGTATATGTCAGAAAGAATCCCCCAGAGAAAAGACATTCCCGCAGAGGATAAGTGGGCAATCGAGGACATCTATCCCACCGACGAGGCATGGGAGCAGGATTTCGCCAAGGCTAAGGGCTTTGCTGAAATCGTATCCGGATATAAGGGGCAGCTCTGCACTGATTCCGCAAAGCTGCTGGAATATCTCAAAACAGACGACGACATGACCGTCGTGCTGGAGTCCCTGATAAACTACGCCCAGCGCAAGAATGACGAGGACACCCGCGAATCCAAGTATCAGGATATGGTGAGCCGTCTTGAAATGCTGTTTGTTGAGATATCCGGAGCCTCCGCGTTCGTTACGCCGGAGATACTTTCGATAGACGACGAAACCATGGAGCGCTTCTTTAAGGAGCAGCCTGGAATGGAGCTCTACCGCCTGTGTATCGACAGAGTACGCCGCAGAAAGGCGCACATTCTCTCCGAGGCTGAGGAGCGCATAATGGCGCTCACCGGTGAGATGACAGGTTCTCCGGATACTATATTCTCCATGTTCAACGACGCAGACCTGAAGTTCCCGGACGCGACCGACAAGGACGGAAATAAGCATCAGGTGACCCACGGAAGCTATATCCCGCTCATGCACTCCACCGACCGTGAGCTGAGAAAATCCGCATTCGAAAGCCTTTACGGAGTATACGAGGGCTTCAAGAATACCTCTGCGGCTGTGCTGGCTTCCCAGGTAAAGTGCCTGACATTCCGCGCAAGGGCGAGGAAGTACGATAACTCCTTACAGGCGGCGCTTGACGGCAACGAAGTCCCGGTAGAGGTTTACAAGCAGCTCATCGAGGCAGTCCATGAGAATATGCACTATATGTACAAGTATGTGAAGCTCCGCAAGAAGCTGCTCGGCGTTGACGAGCTGCACGCATACGACCTGTACGCGCCTATCGTCAGCGATATCGAGGTCAAGATACCGTTCGAGCAGGCAAAGCAGGAGGTCTACGACTCCCTTGCGCCGATGGGCGAGGACTACCGCGCTATCTTCAAGGAGGGCATAGACAACCGCTGGATAGACGTTTACGAGAACGAGGGAAAGCGCAGCGGCGCTTATTCCGCCGGAGCCAGAGTTCACCCCTATGTCCTGCTGAACCACAAGGACACGCTGGACAGCGAGTTCACGCTGGCTCATGAGATGGGTCACGCTATCCACTCTTATCTGTCCAACAAGAACCAGCCGGTGGTATATGCGGATTATGTGATTTTCGTTGCCGAGGTGGCTTCTACCTGCAATGAGAGCCTGCTCATGCAGCACCTGCTCAAGACCACGACCGACAAGAAGCGCCGTGCTTACCTCATAAATTATTTTCTGGAGCAGTTCCGTACCACGCTTTACCGCCAGACAATGTTCGCTGAGTTCGAGCTGAAAATCAACGAGATGTCCGAAAACGGCGAGAGCCTGACCGCTGACGTCCTCTGTGAGCTTTACAGAAAGCTGAATCTGCTCTACTACGGCGAGGATATAATCATCGACCACGAGCTTGATATGGAGTGGGCGCGTATTCCGCACTTCTATTACAATTACTATGTTTATCAGTACGCAACCGGATTCTCTGCGGCGATCGCGCTGAGCCAGCGTATTCTTAACGAGGGCGTTCCCACTGTTAAGGATTATATCGGATTCCTGAGCGGCGGCTGCTCCAAGGATCCCATTTCGCTGCTTAAGGGCGCGGGAGTCGATATGACCTCCACGAAGCCCGTAACTGACGCGCTGAAGCTGTTCGGCGAGCTCATCGACGAGATGGAAGAACTTATGAAATGATGGAGGCGCAATGCAAACCGCTCTGAACGAAATTTATAGGCCTTATCTGGCTATGCTTTCGGGAGAAAATCCTCTGGTGTGCCTTGATAACCGCTTCTGCTGCGTGTTCTCTCCGGACGGAAAGTTCCGACCGGGCGAAAGCCTGCTTGGGTATATCCGCGGGACAGTTCCAGAACCCCTCGGGAGGGTTATGGAGTTTTCGTTGTATAAGGACGACAAGTTTTCCTGCTGCCGAATCTATCCGATAAAGAACGATATCGGCGAAAGCGTGGCATACATCTGCGAGCTTATCTCCGCAGAATCTGCGCGTCACATCGGGGAGCTCACTGACAGCCCGTCGGACATACTTGCGCTGTACAACGCAGTGGAGATGAACATTTCCGCAGTGTGGACAAGCTCCGCACGGCTGCGCGTCGGGCTTTCAGAGAGCCGCGATTATGCAAAGCTGTCTGAGGTCCTCGCGATCGAGGGCGCAATGTCGAATATATCGGCAGTCTGCGGGAACGCGTTTGAATACGCGAATATGCTTTACCAGAACCAGAACAGCACCGTTATCGACGCGGGCGAGCTGGTCATGAATCTTGCGGAACGGTGCAATGCGGCGCTTGCAAAATGCGGCAGGCGGATAGAGGTGCTGACAGAGCCGCTTGACCTTAGGATCTACGCCGACAGCCGCAGAG
>CALBGD010000201.1 GCA_937893735.1 uncultured Clostridia bacterium
GTAGTAGATGGCGACCATCGACATGAATCCCGGGAACATTCCGAGGATAAGCGCAACGTTCATCATCGGCTTTCTCATCTTGAATCTGAGGCGGCTCAGCGCGTAGGATACCGCGAGCACGATGAACGTGGAGCCTATGCAGGAAACCACCGCGACTATCAGCGTGTTGAAGAACCACTGTGAGAACTTGAACTGCTGATCCTCGAAAATCAGCTTTGTATAATTATCCAGCGTGAATCCCTTCGGCCAGAAATAGCTGGTGTAGGAGCCGGGCTCCGCGCGGAATGACGTCAGGATTATCCACATCAGCGGGAGTATCCACATAATTCCCAGCACGAGAAGAACTATTTCGATGACGATGTTCAGCGTCCGCTGTCTGCGGTAGTAGTTCTGGGAAACGAATCTGTCTTCTTTCATTACTGGAACGCCTCCTCATTCTTGTAGGACGCCGATCTGCGGAATGTTATCAGCGAGAGCAGCGAGCAGATTATGAATACCAGAATGCCTATCGTTGCGGCATAGCTGTAATCACGCGAGTTTACGGTGAGCTTATACAGCCACGTTACAAGAAGGTCGGTCTTTCCTGCCTGATAGTAGTCCAGCGTTGCCGGAGTACCGCCGGTGAGGAAGTAGATGACGTTGAAGTTGTTGATGTTGCCGACAAGCTGTGTTATGAGGTACGGGGTAGTTACGAACAGCACATAGGGCATCGTTATCTTGGTGAACATTACGAACGGGGAAGCGCCGTCGATCCTTGCAGCCTCGTAGAGATCCTCCGGAATGTTCATCAGTATGCCAGAAACTATCAGCATGGTGTAGGGTATGCCTATCCAGAGGTCTACCATGATAACCGTCACGCGCGCCCATGTGGGGTCGGTGAAGAACGGCAGCGGGGTGGTTATCCAGCCGAGCTCCTGAAGAAGCACGTTTACAGGGCCTGCCTCGGCGAATACGTTCTTCATTACCAGCAGGGAAACGAACTGCGGAACCGCTATCGCAAGCACGAAGAGCGTTCTGTAAAAGCCCTTGAATCTTACGCCCTTCTTGTTGATGAGCATTGCGAGGATAATTCCGAGGAAGTAGTTCAGGAATGTTGCGAGCACTGCCCATACCAGCGTCCATGCGAGCACCGGCCAGAATGTTTGGCCTATCGTGGAATCGCTGCCCATGATGACCTTGAAGTTATCGAAGCCTATCCATGTGAACAGGTTTGCGGGAACCTGATGGTTCTTGTCGTAGTTTGTGAATGCGAGGGATATCATGTATACCAGCGGAACTATCGTGAACACGACAACGCCGGATACCGGGATAAACAGAAGCGTCTTGTGGAACTGTCCGTCAAGCAGCTCCTTGATGTCGTCTATGAAGCCCGGGAGCTTCTTCCCGGCTTTTTTGAGCTGCTCTGCCGTCTGGGCGGATTTGATGTTCTGCACCCACAGGAACAGGAACACCACGACAACGAACAGCGTTGCGATTCCGTAGAGCAGTATCAGCATGGAGTTGTCGCCGGTGTCGCGCATTACGTCGATTCCCAGCTCCTCGTCAAAGTACCAGCCGCGCTGTACCGTGCCCAGCGTGCGGAGTCCCGCCAGATTTGAAGCGCCGGAGTATACCATGAATCCGATGAATGCGACCTCAGCCGCGAGATATGTCAGACCCTTGATGATCTGTCCGCGGAAAAGGCTTCCCGCGCCCATGATGATGTACGAGAGCTTGGTGAGCGGCGCTCCGTGGGCGAACGTGCGGCCCAGACATGCGAAGCCGCTTCCTATCTTCTTAAAGAACCGCGCCAGCGCACCGGGGATTCCGGTGATGAAATCCGCGATCCCCTTTCCTATGGCAACGAAAAATCCTGCTATCTTAACAAGTATTTTTTTGTACCACGGGAGAACATAATAATCAAGACTTGTCATTGCAGTTACCTCCTTGAGTAAGATTCGTATAAACGCTTTGTGCAGTTTCAATGCAGCTTGCGGGAGATAAATGCTTTACTATTATAGCACTTATGGCCTGCCTCTGTCAAGAAGCATTGAAACTGCATAAAGCTGATCTCATTGATGCGGGCGGTCTGCTTTCCGCCCGCATAATGAAATCAGTTGGGAGAAACCTACTTTTTATAGTAAATGGTGGATTTTGGAATAATACCGGTAATTAACCGAGGGTTGCGAGAACGGATTCAACGTAAGCGTCAAGCTTTTCCTGGAGGTTATCCTTGGTGCAGGTGCCTGCGATGATCTCCTGACCGAACGCCTCTGCCGGAGTCCAGAAGTTCTGGCACTGGGGGATAGAGGTCTGAACGGTTGCGTACTGTGCCTGCTGTGCGAGGGCGCCTACTGCGATGTTGGAGTTCATTGTCTCTGTATCGTTTGCGAGCTCCTTGTTTGTGGGAGCGAATGAGCGCTTCTCAAATCTCAGCTTCTGGTTGTCCTTGTTGGTGAGCCACTCAGCCAGAGCCATAGCGTCAAGCGGGTTCTTGGTCTCGGAGTTTACGCCCATGATCTTGAAGTTAGCCATGCTGCCCATCTGAACGGTCTCACCGTTGGAAAGCGTGAACTCGGGGAGCTTTGTTGCCGCATAGTTGTCGCCGAGGGAAGCCTGAATCTCTGCCGCATTCCATGTGCCGGAAACGGCCGCTGCGAGAGTACCGTCCGCGAAGCCGGCCTTTACGAGAGAATCATCGAAGTTAGCGCCGTACTTGGGGTTTGCAACGAGGTCGATGAGGTATTCGCCGACCATGTAGCCGCGCTCGTTGTTGAAGTCGCACTGTGTGGGGTCTGTGCCGTCGTCGCCGAACAGCTTGCAGCCTGCGCCGAAGAAGAATGCGGTCTGATACCAGCCGTTATCGGTATCGAACGCAAAGTTTGTGGTAACGCCCTCGATATCCTTGCTCATGATGCCCTCGATGGACTTTACATCGTCCTCGCTGAGCTTGGACTTGTCGTAGTACATGAAGTAAGTATCGGAAACGTAGGGATAGCCGTAAAGCTCACCGCCGATGGAAGCTGCGGAAATGGAAGCCTCGGTGTTTTCGTCAACTATCTGGTCCTTGTTCTTGGTCACTCTGTAAAGTGCGCCGGAATCAACGAGCGTAGCAGTCTGGTCGGAAGCGAATGCGAATACGTCTGCTGCCGCGGAGATATCCTTCAGCACTTCCTTCTGTGCGTCAGCCTCGCTGACTACGCCGTAGGTGAAAGTGTACTTCTTGTCGGTGTTTGCAGCGGCAAATTCATCGCACATCTGCTTTAAGATCTCCTGATCTTCCTGAGAGCCCCATACAGTGAGGTTTACTTCCTCGCCGGAGCCTGCGCCTGCGCCGTTGTCTGCCGCGCTGCTTCCGCCCTCAGAAGCGGAGCTGCCTGTGGAAGAGCCGCCGTTGGTGCTTGCGCAGCCTGTGATCATTACACCTGCCATTGCGATGGAAGCAAGGACGGTCATTAGCTTTCTGATTTTCATAATTCATTTCCTCCTGAATATGACGTTCATTATAAATTTCTCCATTTCGAAACTTTCATTGTGTTTCGAAACAACAGCTTTTTAAATTTGACCCGCAGGCTGTCTGTGATTCCTGCGAGCTGATAGCTTTGTTTCGAAATTAATTTACTTGATTCGAAATTCTGATTTTATTATAACAGAAATATTCGTTTTGTCAAGCGAAATTGCACAAGTTTTTTTCAAAAAAGGCGAAAACTATTGTAAATTCGGCACGATAAACAAAACAGGGTATAATGCTTTTGTGAATAATGGCAACGTTTCCGGTGAAACTCCGTTACACCCGGCATACGGTGCGTTATCGTAAAGGAAAAGGGGCGGACGCTGCCGCCCCCGATCCATAAACTATGCGGAGAGATTAATTCCGAATTCTGAATTATTAGTATTATCCCATAACCGCAGGTTATGGGATAATCGTCCGATACGCACGGAGCAAATCTATGATTTGCGTATGTGCGAGGACAATTTGATGTATAATAAACGCTCTGCGTTTATTATACCTTGCTGATGTGCCAGATATCCTTGGCATATTCTGCAATAGTGCGGTCAGAGCTGAACTTGCCTGCGCTGCATATATTCAGCCAGCACTTCTTTGCGAACGCCATTTCGTCCTTGTAGTCGCGGTTTGCCGCGAGCTTTGCCTTAACGTAGCTGTCGAGGTCTCCGAGCAGGTAGTAGTGATCCGGAACGTGCCAGCTTGCGCCCTCCATCAGTGCGAAATACAGCTCCCTGAACGCGCCTGTGCCGCCGTCGGAAACGGTACCGTCAATAAGGGAGGATACAACGCGCTTTATCTTCGGGTCGCTCTCGGTGATGTCGCGGGGAACATAGTTCGGCATGATCTTTTCAAGCTCCTCAACGGTCGCGCCGAAGATGTACTCGTTCTCTGCGCCGGCTTCCTCGGCGATCTCAACGTTTGCGCCGTCGAGGGTTCCGAGAGTTACCGCACCGTTGAGCATGAGCTTCATGTTGCCGGTGCCGGAAGCCTCGGTGCCCGCTGTGGAGATCTGCTCGGAGATATCAGCGGCAGCAACCAGCTTCTCCGCATAGGATACGCGGTAGTTGCTTACGAATACAACGTCCAGCAGTCCCTTTGTGGCGGGGTCGGAGTTTACAAGCTTTGCAACCTCGTTGATATACTTGATGATCCCCTTTGCGCGGTAGTAGCCCGGAGCGGACTTTGCGCCGAAAATGAACGTTGTGGGCGTGAAAT
>CALBGD010000202.1 GCA_937893735.1 uncultured Clostridia bacterium
AAGCGGCAGGCAAAGTCACCTTCGCCGCGCCGGACGGAGACTACACAGTAAACGCGCAGATGTCCTACAAAAGTATCGTAACGCTTCTGAAAACCGTCCGGACTTACACGAATACCGTTACTGTAATGATACCGGAGGGCTCCAATGCCCAGCAGATAGGTCAGCTCCTTGAGGATAACCTTGTCTGCCGCGCTGATGATTTCGAGAAGTATTACCGTACAAAGCTCGAAAAGTATGATTTCGAAGAAAAAATCGATGTTACCGAGGATCGCTTCTACGCACTGGAAGGCTATCTGTTCCCGGATACCTATGAGTTCTATGTAATAGACGACCTGACTGAAAAGCCCGATATGGACACCAGCCAGTATGCAAAGCAGGCGGCGGAGAAGATGTACGCTAACTTTGAAAGCAAGATAACCAAGAGTATGTACGCCCGCGCAACAGAGCTCGGAATGACATTCGATCAGGTGATGACGCTTGCTTCCATTATTCAGAAAGAGGGTACGAACGAGGATAACATGGCGCTTATTTCGTCTGTATTCCATAACCGCCTTTCAGATTTGTACGATTATCCGCATCTCCAGTCCGATACAACGGAATACTATATTCAGGACTGCATAAAGCCGAATATCCCTGCAAATTCTGCGGCGCTGTATGAGAACATCATCACCGCTTACGACACCTACACCTGCGAGGGGCTTCCCGCAGGCCCCATATGCAGCCCCGGCCTTATGGCAATAAATGCGGCGCTTTATCCGGCTGAGACCGATTATTATTATTTCCTGAGCAGCAGCGACGGCAATTTCTACTATGCAAGCACCATTGAAAAGCATGAGCAGAATATTATTGACGCGGCTCTCCGTGAGGAGGACTAATTAACAATGAGATATACAGAGCTTCTTGCTCCGGCGGGCGATGAGGAATGCCTGCGCTCCGCGCTGGATTACGGCTGTGACGCCGTATACCTCGCCGGAAAGAGCTTCGGCATGAGGGCAGGCGCCAAAAACTTCGACATGGAGGGACTCGAGCGGGCTGTAAAGCTTGCTCATTCCCGCGGAGTAAAGGTGCACCTGACCTGCAATACGATTCCGCTCAACAGCGAGATAGACCAGTTCCCGCAGTTCATTGCGGCGGCACAGGAGTGCGGCGTTGACGCCGCCATTGCCTGCGACCTCGGGGTTATCTCGATGATAAAGGAAAACGCGCCAAAGCTGGAGCTTCACATCTCCACGCAGACCGGCGTTGTGAACTATCGGACAGCGCTGGAGCTCTACAAAATGGGAGCAAAACGCGTAGTCCTTGCGCGTGAAGTCGGGCTCTCCGATATCCGTGAAATACGCCGCCGTATCCCGGAGGACATGGAAATTGAAGTTTTTGTGCACGGAGCCATGTGTGTGAGCTTCTCCGGACGCTGCCTTATCTCCGAGTACTTGACCGGCAGAGGCGCAAACCGCGGCGAGTGCGCGCAGCCCTGCCGCTGGGGATACTACCTCATGGAAGAAAAGCGCCCCAATCAGTTCTACAAGGTTTTCGAGGACGAGCGTGGAAGCTATATTCTCAACGCCCGCGATATGTGCATGATCGATCATCTGGACGACCTTATCGACGCGGGAGTGACCAGCTTCAAAATCGAGGGCAGAGCAAAGTCGGCGTACTATGTTGCACTTACAGTCAATGCATACCGCGCGGCACTCGACAGCTATCTCAAGGGTGAAAAGCCGGCACAGTGGGTGCTTGACGAGGTGAACAAAATAAGCCACCGCCCTTACAGCACAGGATTTTTCTATGGCAAGCCGACCGACGGCTCCGGCACACAAGACCCTAATACCGTCACCAACGGAGGTCAGTACTTTGCGGACAGCGGCTATATGCGCGACCACGATTTCGTAGGAGTTGTTGACTCATGTGAGAATGGAATAATGCACCTGACCCAACGGAATTATTTCACGCTTGAGGACGAACTGGAGCTTCTTCCGCCCCATGCCGAGCCGATAAAGTTTGTCCCTGAAAAGATGTTTGGATCTGACGGCGAGGAAATAACGATAGCCCGCCGCGCGGCAGAAAGGCTCGCGATACCTTCAGATATCGTCGTACCGGAGCATACGATACTACGTAAAAAAATGAAATAAAGCGGCACCTGCTGCGGAAAGGATATATCTATTATGAGTGTTCAGGAATTCAAGTGCCCCGGCTGCGGGGCTAAGCTCAAGTGGGATGCTGCTGAGCAGAAAATGAAGTGCGATTACTGCGACAATACATATGATATCGCAACACTGGAGGAATTCCAGAAGGAGGAGGGCGAGCAGTCCACAGAGGAATACGCATGGGATCCCTATTCTGCCTCCGGTGAATTATCCGGCATGAAGACTTACGTCTGCCAGTCCTGCGGCGGCGCAATAACCGTCGGGGAGGACTCCGCTGCGGCAAGCTGCCCTTACTGTGACAGCCCCGTAGTTCTCGACGCAAACGTTACGGGAATGCTGAAACCTGACCTCGTTATCCCGTTCCGCAAGACCAAGGAAGAAGCCCAGCAGGCAATGAAGAATTTCTGCAAGGGAAAACCGCTGCTTCCGCCGACATTCATTTCTGAAAGCCGCATTGAGGAAGTAAAGGGTCTGTATGTTCCATTCTGGCTGTACGACTGCGGAGCTGCGGGAAAAATGCGCTTTGACGCAACCAAGGTCAAGGAATGGTCAACGGACGATTTCGACTATACCAAGACCGAGCACTATATGGTTATCCGCGAGGGTACCGCGCAGTTTGACGATGTTCCGGTGAACGGCTCCAGCAAGATGGAATCGAGCTACATGGAAGCAATTGAGCCGTTTGAAACAAGCGAGGGTGTGCAGTTCCAGTCTGCGTACCTTTCCGGATATCTGGCGGATAAGTACGATATAGACTCTGTTCAGGCTCAGCCGCGTGCAAATGAGCGCGTAAAGGCAGGTATGGAGCAGCTTCTTCGGAATACCGTCGTTGGCTATACAACAGTCACCACACAGAGCAGCAGCACAAGGCTGGAAACCGGCAAGATACGCTATGCAATGCTCCCGGTGTGGATACTCAGCACAAGATACCGCGGGAAGATATACAAATTCGCCATGAATGCTCAGACCGGAAAATTCGTCGGTGAACTCCCGATAAGCTGGGGTAAGTTCTGGGCTATTTTTGCCGGAATAACCGCCGCCGTAACTGCGATCGGCACGGTCATTCAGCTGTTTCTTTAAGGAGGGGTCTGCATGAAAAGGATAACATCTGTTCTCGCGGCCGGATTTGCTGCAATATGCCTGACAGCTTCCGTTCAGGCGGCACCGCTCTATAACTATGAGGCTGAGGCTCCGGTAATAGCCTACATCGACGAAAGCGTCTCATCAGATTTTACCGAGATGGATCCTGTCGGGAACGACTATGAAAAGCTGTATCTATCGGATAATGAGGACTACTTGACATATGAAGTCGAATCCGAAATATCTGCTGATGGATCTGCGAAAACACTTTCCGCACAGGACGTACTGAAAATGGTTCTGTTCTCGTTTATCGCGGGACTTATCATTGCGCTTATCGTATGCCTTGTGATGAAATCACGCATGAAAACTGCAAGGAACAAGCTCACAGCCAACGACTACATAAGGAAAAACAGCTTTAATATCACACGCTCGCGGGATATCTTCATTTATTCCGAGATATCTAAAAAGAAGCGTGTGAAGGAAGAAAACAAGAAATAAAAAAACTGGAGGTGGAGCAAATGCCAGAACACATATTTCTCGATAAGGCGCTTAGCTTTGATGAACGCACAAGGGCGCTTCTTGACGAACTTACCCTTGATGAGAAACTTAGCCTTCTCACTACGCACATGAACGAGATTCCGCGCCTTGGGATAAAGGAATTCTGGATAGGCGCCGAGGTAGCCAGAGGGCTGGTCTGCCGCGACGGCAAGAACGGCGAAGCTCCTACCACGGTATTCCCGGAGCCTTTTGGACTTGCGGCAACATTCGACACGGACGTAATGTCGCGCATGGGCGAGATAACCGGAATCGAAACACGAATCTACAAGGATAAAGGAAGAGCCTCGCTGTGTGTATGGGGACCGACCGTTGACCTCGAGCGCGACCCCCGCTGGGGCCGTACCGAGGAGGGCTACGGTGAGGATCCCTGTCTGACCGCAAACATGGCGTCGGCATACACTCTTGGAATGGCGGGAACTGACGAAAAATACCGCCGGGTTATTCCTACACTGAAGCATTTCTACGCGGACAATAACGAGGACACCCGCACAAACTGCAACGCGAATATTCCTGACCGCCTGAAGCATGAATACTATCTCCGAGCATTCGAGAAGCCCATACGTGATGGCAGAGCCGGAAGCCTGATGACCAGCTATAACGAGATAAACGGCGTGGAACAGATATGCTCTGCGGAGCTCCAGAGATTCTGCCGCGAGCAGTGGGGGCTTCTGTTTGCCGTAACTGACGGCGGGGATTTTATTCAGAATGTGCAGTATCACCGCCGCGACAAGAATCACACAGAGGCTCTGGCGAAGATATATAATCACAATGGCGCGGATATAATGACCGATGATGAATCAGTAGTACGTACAGCCGCGCGTGAGTGCCTTGACAAAGGACTTATCACGGAAGAGAATATCGACCGCGCCTTATTTGGTGCGCTTAAAGCACGTTTCATGCTGGGTGAATTCGACGACATCAAGCTGTTCACATATTCAGAGAATCTGCTCTGCTGCGATGAACATGCGAAAGCAGCCCAGACCGCCGCCGAGAAATCAGTTATACTGCTCCGCAACAGCCGCGGAGTGCTCCCGCTGGCAAAGGATAAACTAGCGGTTGTAGGCTATCACGCTGACATGAATTTCCGCGACTGGTACACTGGACTTTCGCCTAAATCCAACACGATACTTGACGTGCTGACCGCAGAGCTCGGCAGAGAGAACCTTGTTTTCGACAGTGGAAACGATATTATCGCGCTGCGGAATGCGTCAAACGGCTTCTATTTCTCCGTATCCAAGGACGGCGAGCTCCGCTGCGATTCTCCGCTCATCAACGAGACCTGCCTGTTTGAGCTTTTCGAGTGGGGCGACGGCGCTGTTTCCCTCAAATCGAACTACAATAACAAATTTA
>CALBGD010000203.1 GCA_937893735.1 uncultured Clostridia bacterium
GAACCGACATCAACGTTTATACATTGGTCAACCCGATACAGTTCAAGCGCATTGACAGCGTAATCCTCGCCGAACTCACGAACCAGCATACTTTCAGCAATATCAAGCGCTTCGTTAAGATTCCGTGGTTCGATAAGCCGGGACTTGTCCTCTGTACCAAGCAGGTCGTTCAGGCTGAGGATAAAATCGTAGTATCCGCTGATTTTTGTTTTCTTAAGAATCACCCGTATTCCCTTACCCTGAAAAATAAATGCGTAATGCTCGTCTCCCTTAGTGTTAGTTTCTACGCCAAACCTGCCTCTGGCTTTGCTGAATAACTCTTTTTCAGCTCTGTGATATTCGATGTGGTTTTTGAAAATCTTTCTTAATCCTATGGTGTGGATAGAGTAGTTCATAATTCTTTCTCCTAATAGTTATAGTTGCGTATGGTTATTGCGTTTTTTGTATTCAGAATAATACCGATAAATCCCATTACAACGCTATTTACCCTAGTTACCAATAGAGTACAATATTAACACCTAATAACTCCTTTCTGATATTTACTAAACTGTTTGTGAATTATATAATCTTATTTTCTGTCGCCGGTGCAAACATTTTTGTAAATACATTTTGGCGAGGAGGTGAACGCCGTGGATGAAAAAATCCTGACAATAGACGAATTACAAGACAGGCTCCGCATAGGAAGGAACCAGGCGTACAAGCTGGTAGCGGAGAAAAAGATAAAGGCATTCCGCACAGGGAAGCGCTGGAAGATAACAGAAGCCGCACTGAATGAGTATATCAGGAAAAGCGAGGAAAGTGGCAAGTAAAAAAAAACGGTTTCGGAAAATCTGCATAAATACGCATTTTTACCGAAAGTACAGAAATGGATTTTACCCTTAGTCTATTGACCTTTCCCTTATTTTTCGCTACAATATAAGGGAAGGTGAAAAGGAAAGGTCATGTGAGAATACAATTAAAGCATAGAATTAATTAAAATAGGTTGAATTTCTCCTATAAATGTGATATAATAGTATCAGGAAAGATATTTGAGGAGGAATAAACCATGACAGTAAACACAAACACACTTGTTTCCATAACAGAGGCGAACCAGAACTTTTCCAGAGTAGCAAGAATAGTTGACGAGAACGGCTCTGCGATTATTCTGAAGAACAATGTTCCTCGTTACATCATTATGGAATTCCCTGAGGCTGAAAAGCTCCAGACCGCTCCTGATGACAATGTTGAGGCAATCTCCCGCAGGCTGATCCAAAAAAATCTTGAAGCATACAAGGAGCTTGCGAAATGATATGTCAAAAAACCGGTGCTCCACATACGAAGCACCGGTTGATCTATATAAAAGCGGCTAGCCGCTGATAATCATTTGTTCGTCAGCCTGCGAGCCAGCTTGTAGAATGTGGTTTTCTTCATGTCAAGGCGCTTCATTGCCTCTACCGCTGTAATGTTGCCGGACTGCCATAGGTCAATCACCTCGGCGTAATTGTCGGGGAGTACAGTTTCAGGTCTGCCGAATTTCACGCCTTTGTCGGGCGCAAGCCTGATTCCCTCGGACTGACGTATGCGGATTTTACGTCGTTCCTTTTCGGCGGTGTAAAAGCTATTGAATTAATCCTGCGGCTGTGATACAATAGCATTGACAGAATTTTCGGAGGACATACCAATGGAGAAAATAACCTCGCGTCAGGACAGAAGCCAGCTCCTGCCGCTTTTCCTGACGTTTCTTAAAATAGGCGCGTTCACATTCGGCGGAGGCTACGCCATGATACCGCTTATCCAGCGGGAGGCAGGCGAGCGCCGCGGCTGGATAACAGAGGACGAGCTGGTGGAGATAACCGCCATAGCCGAAAGCACCCCCGGACCCATCGCGGTGAACACGGCGACTTTCACCGGATATCAGGTGTGCGGAGTGCCGGGGGCGCTCCTTGCAACGGTGGGAGTGGTGCTCCCGGCGTTCGCCGTGATAGTTCTGGTGTCCTCGGCGCTGAGCTTTTTCAGCGGAAATCAGATCGTGAAATATGCGTTCATGGGAGTCCGCGCCGGGGTGCTTGCGCTCATCGTAAAGGCAGTGGTGCGAATGTACCGCCAGTGCCCGAAAAACGCGCTCTCCTACGTCATCATGGCGGGAGTTTTCATTGCCGCAGGATTCCTGAATGTCAGCGCGCTTCTGCTGATACTCCTCTGTGCCCTGCTGGGTCTGTTCTTCACGCTGAGGAAGCGGGGTGAACGCGGGTGATTTATCTGGAGCTTTTCTGGACGTTCCTGAAAATAGGCGCGTTCACGTTCGGCGGAGGCTACGCCATGCTCCCGCTGATACAGGCAGAGGTGAGAGCCCACGGCTGGCTTTCCGCAGAGGAACTGGTGGATTTCATCGCTGTCAGCGAGAGCACTCCCGGGCCGTTTGCCGTGAATATCTCCACGTTCGTCGGAATGCGCGCGGGAGGGCTTTTCGGGGCTTTCTGCGCCACTTTCGGGGTGGTGCTCCCATCGTTCGTAATAATTCTGCTGGTGGCACGGTGCTACGAGAAATTCCGCGAGAGCCGCGCGGTCAGGGGCTGTATGTCCGGGCTGAAGCCCGCCGTGGTGGGACTTATCGCCGCGGCTGTGATATCCACCGGACAGACGGTGTTCTTCCCTGCCGGGATAAGCGCGGGAGTATTCACAAGCCCGGCGTTTCTGTGCTCCGCCGTGATTTTTGCGGCGGGTATCCTGCTTTCGGTGAAGAAAGTGCACCCGATAATCATTATCGTTATTTCGGCGGTACTGGGGATAGGCGCGGGGGTTCTTTTCGGGCTGTAATAAACTTGGGGAGGGGCTTTACCCTCCCCTGCTTTTTTTGACGCGCCCAAAATCGCTTCTATATTTATTTTGTTCAATAACTACCTCTTTACAAAACCTTGGAGTTGGAGTATAATCTAAGTACAAGCCGACATTTCCTGTCGGACCTACGGTACACAAATTATCCCACGGAGGGCACAAAATGGAGAACAAAAGAGAAATAAACCAGCAGTATCTTACAGGAGAACGCGCACTCTTTCAGGCGCGAAACATGAAGATAACCGCCTCGACTTTCGCAGACGGAGAATCCCCGCTCAAGGAAAGCTCGGACATCGACCTTTACCAGTCCATGTTCAAATGGAAGTACCCGCTGTGGTACAGCCGGAACATCACACTGCGGGACTGCACGCTGTTCAATATGGCGCGCGCCGGGATATGGTACACGGACGACCTCTCAATGGAAAACTGCGCGGTGGAGGCTCCCAAGACGTTCAGGCGCTGTCACCGGCTCTCGCTCCGGAACGTCACCATGCCGGACGCCGCAGAGACCCTCTGGAACTGCGACGGCGTTAAAATGAGCTCCGCAATGGCAAAGGGGGACTACTTCGGCATGAACAGCCGGAACCTCGAAATAGAGGGCTTCCAGCTCTACGGAAACTACCCGTTTGACGGCGGCGAGAACATCGTTATCCGGAACTCCCGCCTGATAAGCAAGGACGCATTCTGGAACTGTCGCAATGTCGAAGTGTACGATTCGTTCATCTCCGGGGAGTACCTCGGCTGGAACTCTGAAAAGCTCACGTTCGTCAACTGCACGATAGAGAGCCTTCAGGGTCTGTGCTACGCAAAGGAAGTCACTCTGAAAAACTGCACCCTGCTGAATACCACGCTTGCGTTCGAGTACTCCACGGTGGAAGCCGACATAAACGGCTCCGTTGACAGCGTGAAGAACCCCATCTCCGGCAGGATAACCGCCGACAGCATAGGCGAGCTCATCATGGAGCCGGACAAGATTGACCCCTCGCGCACCGTGATAGAATGCCGCAGTGACAGGCACTGCGCCTGCCTGTAAGGAGGAAGCCATGAAATACGATTTCGACACTGTAATTGACCGCCGCGGCACCTGCTCCCTGAAGTGGGACGTTGCGGAAAACGAGCTCCCCATGTGGGTGGCCGATATGGATTTCAGGACTGCGCCGGAGATAACAGCGGCGCTGGAAAAGCGGGCTCAGCACGGCATTTTCGGCTACACCGTGATACCGGACGAGTGGTACTCCGCGTACATCGGCTGGTGGAAGTCCCGGCACGGCTTCGAGATAAAGCGGGAGTGGCTGGTGTTCTGCACCGGAGTGGTACCCGCGATATCAAGCGCCGTGCGGAAGCTCACCACCCCCGGCGAAAACGTGCTGGTACAGACCCCGGTGTACAACATATTCTTCAACAGCATAAGGAACAACGGGCGAAATATCCTTGAAAGCCCGCTGGTCTACGAAAACGGCGCCTACCGCGTGGATTTCGCCGACCTCGAAGAAAAGCTCGCGAACCCACAGACCTCACTCATGCTTCTGTGCAACCCGCAGAATCCCGGCGGGGTTATCTGGGACAGGGAGACACTCGCGCGGATAGGGGAGCTCTGCCGGAAGCACAGCGTTGTAGTCCTCTCGGACGAGATACACTGCGACCTAACCGAGCCGGGCGCGGAGTACGTTCCGTTCGCCTCCGTTTCCGAGGACTGCCGCATGAACAGCGTGACCTGCATAGCGCCCACAAAGGCTTTCAACATTGCGGGGCTCCAGACGGCGGCGGTATACGCGGCTGACCCGACTCTCCGGCACAGAATGAACCGCGCCCTCAACACCGACGAGGTCGCCGAGCCGAACGCATTCGCGATTACTGCGGCGGTCGCGGCGTTCACGGAGGGCGGCGCATGGCTGGACGAACTCCGGGCGTACATCGCGGAGGGCAGGCGCATGACCGCCGATTTCTTCGCGGAGAAGCTCCCGGAGGTGCGGCTGGTGAAGTCGCAGGCGACCTATCTACTCTGGCTGGACTGCTCCGACATCACGGACAACAGCCGGGAGCTCGCGGAGTTCATACGGCACAAGACCGGGCTGTATCTCTCCGCCGGCGGAGTCTACCGCGGCAACGGCGCGCAGTTCCTCAGGCTGAACATTGCCTGTCCGCATTCGGTGCTCATGGACGGTCTGGAACGCCTCAGGCAGGGCATATACGCATATATGTTAGGTTAATTCGGAATCAAATGTGCCCCCTGTTGCCCTCTATTGGGCGGCGTCCTGCCACCCTTTTGGGGCAACGGCGCAGACATCGTGTCTGCGCTGTCGCGGCGGCTATCCG
>CALBGD010000204.1 GCA_937893735.1 uncultured Clostridia bacterium
TATCCCTGCGTGGCTTGTAGGGTTTTACCGGTAAATATATTATAACAGGAGGTACAAATATGACTTTTGAATATATCCCCCGCGGCGTATGCTCCCGCAAGATGGTTTTTGAGATCGAGGACGGAGTGATAAAGTCGCTTGAAGTTATCGGCGGCTGCAACGGAAATCTAAAGGGAATCTCCTCCCTTGTAAACGGAATGAAGGCGGAGGACGTCATCGCCCGCCTTGAGGGCATCACCTGCGGAAGCAAGCCTACATCATGTCCTGCGCAGATTGCGGAGGCTCTTAAAAAGTATCTTTCTGAAAACTAAAGGAACCTGCTAAATGAAAATACCTGAACTCTTTAAACAGGGCAGAACCGTGTTCTCCTTTGAGGTTTTCCCTCCAAAAAAGGACAACGACGTTTCTGTCATCTACGACACACTTGACCAGCTCGGTGACCTCCACCCGGATTTCATCAGCGTGACCTACGGAGCAGGCGGCAGCGCCGCCGGAGCTTCCACCACCGACCTTGTATGCCGCATAAAAGAACACTGCCACACAGAGTCCATCGCGCACCTCACCTGCGTGAACTCCACCCACGCGGATATCGACGAGAAAATCCGTGAATTCAAGGAACGCGGCATTGAAAACGTGCTCGCGCTCCGCGGGGACATCAATCCGAATATCCCGCCGAAGCACGAATTCCTCCACGCAAGCGACCTCATAGAATACATGAAACCGCGCTCCGACCTGTCCTTCTCGGGCGGCTGTTATCCTGAGGTACACCCTGAGGCAGCAAGCGCTGTCGATGATATCATCAACCTGAAAAAGAAAGTGGACGCCGGCGCTTCTCATCTGATATCACAGCTTTTCTTTGATAACAGCTCTTTTATAAGCTTTCTGGAAAAGGCGCGTATCGCCGGGATAAACGTCCCTATTGAAGCAGGTATCATGCCGTGCGTGAATGCAAAGCAGATCCAGAGAATGGTAACGATGTGCGGAGCCAGCCTCCCGCTGAAGTTCACCAAGATGATAAACCGCTACGGAGACAATCCTGAAGCAATGCGCGACGCCGGAATAGCGTATGCAGTCGATCAGATAATCGACCTTGTTGCTCAGGGAGTCGATGGTATACATCTCTACACAATGAACAATCCTTATATCGCAAGAAAAATCAGTGAAAGCATAGAAAAGGTGATACGCTGTGACAACTGAAATAACCCGTATAAACAGAACTGAGGCACTGCGCTACATGGGCTATACCGAGGAGCCTGACGCCAGGATCAGCGCTGTTATAGACGAGTGTGAGCAGGAACTTCTGAAGGAGGCGCGTCCGCAATTCGTCTGGAGAGTATTCAATATTCTGCGCAACGAACATGAACTTTACCTCTCAGACTGCGATTTTGCGCTTGAGGGAAAAGACATCGCAGAGCACCTGCGCGGCTGCGACAAGGCGGCTGTTGTATGCTCGACGCTTTCCTCAGACGCTGACAGATACCTGAAAAAGCTCGATGTTTCCGACTCGATGAAAGCTTTGATTTCTGACGCGCTCGCTAATGCGCTCATTGAACAGGTAAACGAAAATGCCCGTCAGGATATCCTCGCGAATATGCCCGGATACTCCACTACATGGTGCTACGGCGCTGGCTATGGAGATTTTCCGCTCGACTGCGCACCTATGCTAATTGCTTCAGTTGACGCAGTAAGAAAGATTGGCGTATGCTGCACCGCTACCAAGATGCTCACCCCACGCAAGACCATAATAGGCGTGATAGGTCTTTACCGCGGGGATCTTGAAAAGAAGCGCAAAAGCTGCGAGGACTGCAGCGCAAAGGACACCTGCAAATTCCGTGCTTATGGTACACGCTGCTAACAAGCCAAAACTAACATATAGTAAAAGCGCCGACATTTGTTATTGTGTCGGCGCTAATATTTTGTTTAATTTATTGGAATAAACCTATTGACAAATACTAGCAGCAATGATATAATGTATTGTATTCAAAAAAACACACTTTGTTTTAGAACAGTTCAGGCATTCTGAAATGCCGCAATATTCTGTAATGGCTAAAATCAGCTTACTGACAATACGAGGAGGCCTGTATGCCGCCAAAACCCAAATTTACAAAAGAAGAGATCATTGCTTCCGCTGTGGAGCTCGTCAGCAAAGAAGGCATCGAGCATCTAACTACCCGGAATCTGGGAGAATGGATGGGAAGCTCCGCGCGTCCTATTTTCACTGTTTTCAACAGCATGGACGAGGTAGTGAGCGAAGTACGCGCCGCTGCAATGGAACGCTTCAACAACTATATCCGCGAAATCGTGAACTTCACTCCTGCTTTCAAGGAAGCGGGAATCCGAATGGTTCGATTCGCAATACGCGAACCGAAACTGTTCCAGCTTATTTTTATGACGGAAACCAATCCGAATGAAAATCCCGGTTCATTTTTCGGCAACCTTGGCGATTATGAGCCGCTGTGTATCGAAGTCATTCAGCGCGACTATGATCTGACGCAGGAGCAGTCAACCGTGCTCTTCCAGCATATGTGGACCTACACCTATGGAATAAGCGCTCTCTGCGCAACACATATGTGTATGTTCCCGGAAAACGAAATTGCAAGCCGAATAGGTACGGAGTTCCTTGCGATAACCTCGCTTATCAAATCCGGCAATATGTACATCACTACCCCGGCGCCTGTTCCTGGAACTAACCGCGATAACCTCAAAACTAACGAGATACTCGCAGGACTTAAATAATGACAAATCCCCGGACATTTGCCCGGGGATAATCTTTTATTCAAGGAACATACGGAGATTCTTGCTTCGTGACTGCTGACGTAGCTTTCTGAGCGCCTTTGCCTCTATCTGGCGGATACGCTCGCGGGTAACATTGAACTGTTTTCCGACCTCTTCAAGGGTGTGAGCGCGGTCACTGCCTACTCCGTAGCGGAACTTCAGCACGTCGCGCTCTCTTTCAGGGAGTGTGTCGAGCGCCTTGTTCAGCTCGTCCTTGAATACGGACTGCATTGCACTGTCGATAGGCGCGGGAGCGTCCTCGTCCGGGATAAAATCCCCGAGGTAGCTGTCCTCTTCTTCTCCGACCGGAGCCTCCAGAGAAACCGGATCCTGAGCTATACGGATAACTTCCCGCACGCGCTCTGGCGTCATATTGAGCTCCTGAGCGACCTCCTCAATGGTCGGCTCATGCCCGTTCTTGTGCAGAAGCTGATTCTGCGCTTTCTTGACCTTGGTGATGGTCTCCACCATATGCACCGGGATACGGATAGTTCTTGCCTGATCCGCTATGGCGCGGGATATGGACTGTCTTATCCACCATGTTGCGTATGTCGAGAACTTGTATCCCTTGGTATGGTCGAATTTCTCGACCGCCTTTATCAGACCGATGTAGCCCTCCTGAATAAGGTCAAGGAACGGCATTCCCCTGCCCACAAAGTGCTTGGCAATGCTCACCACAAGCCTGAGATTGGCTTCGATAAGGCGGTTGCGCGCCTCCTGGTCGCCGGCGTTTATCCTCTCGGCAAGCTGTATTTCCTCCTCTGTGGTCAGAAGCGGTATCTTTCCTATTTCTTTGAGGTGTATTTTTACCGGGTCGTCAGCGGCTATACCCTCTGCGGAGTAATCGCTGTCGTCGTCTCCGGTGGACATATCCAGCGCTGTGTCAAGGTCTCCGGGGGCTATATCGTCAACTATCTCTATATTATTGCTTTCAAGGTCGTCATACAGCTTGTTGATCTGGTCGGCGTCAATGTCCATTTCCTCAATGGCGTCGGTTATCTCCTTCGTTGTAAGGCGGCCATTCTGTTTTCCGTGATTGAGAAGCTCTCCTATCACTTTTTCGTTGCTCATTCTGTTTCCTTTCCTCCGGTGAACACGAGGGTTCTGGTTGCCTTATGTATGATATCACTCAAGGAAGTCCTTAAGCTTCTTGCTGCGTGTGGGGTGGCGGAGCTTACGGAGCGCCTTGGTCTCTATCTGACGGATTCTCTCACGCGTTACCTGAAATTCCTGACCAACCTCTTCAAGCGTTCTCTGTCTGCCGTCGATAAGTCCGTATCTCAGGATAATTACGCGCTTCTCGCGGTCTGTGAGAGTGTCCAGCACGTCGCTGAGAGTCTGCTTCAGTACGCTGTTGCAAGCCTCGTCCGCGGGAGCCGGTGCGTCCTCGTCAGGAATAAAGTCGCCGAGGTGGCTGTCCTCCTCCTCGCCGATAGGCGTTTCGAGAGAAACAGGGTCCTGTGCGATGCGGATTATCTCGCGCACCTTGTCCAGCGGCATATTGAGCTTCTCTGCGATCTCGTCCTCGGTGGGCTCATAGCCGTTCTCATGAAGGAGCTGGCTCTGCATCTTCTTTACCTTGGTGATGGTCTCGACCATGTGAACCGGGATACGGATAGTTCTCGCCTGATCGGCTATCGCACGGGTTATGGACTGTCTTATCCACCATGTTGCATAGGTGGAGAACTTGAATCCCTTGGTGTAGTCGAACTTGTCTACTGCCTTGATAAGTCCGAGGTTGCCCTCCTGAATAAGGTCAAGGAACTGCATTCCGCGGCGGACGTACTTCTTCGCGATACTAACAACAAGACGGAGGTTTGCTTCGCTCAGGCGCTTCTTTGCGGCGGCGTCGCCGTTTGCCATGCGCTCTGCGAGCTTTATCTCCTCCTCTGTGGTGAGCAGCGGGATACGTCCTATCTCCTTGAGGTACAGCTTTACGGAGTCGTCAGCCAGCATTCCGTCAGTGTCGTAGCTTTCGTCTGCGTTCTCTGTTTCCGCGAGGTCGATGAGGTTCTCAATATCGAGGTCAGCCGTATAGTCGTCAACGATGCGGATATTGAGGCTCTCAAGCTCCTCGTAAAGACCGTTTATCTGCTCAGCGTCAAAGTTCAGTTCCTCGAGGACGTCTGTTATCTCCTTTGTGGTAAGACAGCCCTTCTGCTTTCCCTGTGCAAGCAGCTCGTGAAGGGTTGCTATGCTTCCGTTGTTCTCTGTCATCAGCTTTTCTTCTCCTTTAACTTTTGTGCAAGCATCAGCAGGTCGTCGTCCGACATACTTGCTGCATCTCTCTGTTTTATATTATCATGGTACTCGTTGAGCACCTTTATATAATCTTCGGCAACGTCCCCGCTGTGCGCGAACTGCGAAAAATCATTCAGTATCCCATAGATACGCCCGACTTCCTCGGTTGAGAAGCCCTCGTTGAACATACTTCCGGTGAATATCACCCCGGCGTTGTTCTTCTCCTCCATAAACTCGAACACGCGGCGGTTGAACTCAGTCGCAAAGCCGTCTGTAAGCTTTTTCCGCACTGCGGGAAGCTTGTCCTGATTATGGAACGCAAAGCACAGTATTCCGCGCTCGGCCTTTTCCTCCCTCGGGAGCTTTGCGGATTCAGGGTTTATCTTGTCCTTTACGCGCGGGGAAATCAGCTCCCTGAGCTGCTCGCGGTCGGATTTCTTCTTCTGCCTGTTGATCTCGCTCTTAAC
>CALBGD010000205.1 GCA_937893735.1 uncultured Clostridia bacterium
GCTTTTTCTGAGGCTGTCCTCTGCGTATGAGGAGGCAGGTATGCCGCGCGTTGTGCCGAGAATTTGTGCACATTCCTCATCGTTCAGCAGGAAATCAATGAAAGCCGCAGATTCGTCCGGGTGCTTTGTACTGCGCGAAACTGCGTACATAAGTGAGGGCTTTATCATCCAGCCGCCCGAATTTCCGTCCTCGTCTGTGAGGAGAGGGCCTGCTTCGAGAACTCCCTGCGGAAGAACTGACTCATACTTTCCGACAGCGCTGCCCCATTCAAGAACTCCGGCGATATTGCCGCTGATAAACTCGGGAGACTGGTACAGCGCGGCGTTTCCGTCCTCGTCCGTTCTGGTCTGCACAGTGCGGATAACGTGTGCGTCCTCAAGCTCCTTGTAAAAGTCGAGCGCGACCTTTATGTCGGACTCCGTGAAACCGAGTTCGCCGTCCATGGACATGAATTCTCTGCCCGTTTTCTGCTGGATATATACGACCGCAAGATACCACGCCGTACCTCCCGACTGGATATCGAGGTCGAGCGGATAGAGTCCTTTTTCGCCGAATTTAGCGCCGAGTGCAGTTAGCTCGCTCCACGTTGACGGGTAATCCGCTCCAAGCTGCGAGTAGACCTGCGAATTGTAGAAAAGTCCTCTGCCACACAGCGAGACGGTAACGGCATTCAGGTGTCCTTCTACCGTACCGAACGACAGAACATCGCTGTCAAATCCTGACAAGTCGAGGTACTGCGTCAGTTCGTTCAGATCGTAAAAGCCCTTTCCGTCGTCGGACATGGTTATGAGCCAGTCGTAATTTATCTGCATGACGTCCGGTTCTGTGCCGCCGCTTATCTGTGAGGTGACTTTTTCAGTCCAGCCGTCCCAGCCGCCATATTCGGGAGTAATAGTGATCTTGGGGTGCTTGCTGTTCCAGAGGTCGATAGCTTTCAGCGTAGCTTCGTGGCGGTCATCTCCGCCCCACCACGAAAAGCGGATAGTGCATTTGTCAAGTTTGCCGTCGGGTGCGGCAGGTGAGTCCTGCGGCTTGCTTCCACAGGCAGAGAGCGCGATAATACAGCTTACAGCAACTGCTTTTGATATGAATTTTTTCATACTCTCATATCCCCTAATATAATGATAGCACTATTATAATATATTTTTGACCTGCTTGTCAACTCGCGCCTTGTCGGTCGGGGTTGACAAAGCTGACGGAATGAGTTAAAATATATTAGCAAGTATGATGTAATTTTTATCGAAAGTTAAGGAATATCCCAATGAAAAATAATATTGTTCTTATAGGAATGCCGGGTGTCGGAAAGAGTACAGTCGGCGTAATACTGGCGAAAATACT
>CALBGD010000206.1 GCA_937893735.1 uncultured Clostridia bacterium
TTCAGAAAGCGGCTGTCATAATCGGTTCACTGCCGAACAAGCAGCTAAAACTTGTCCTTGCATGGTGCGTAATACATCAGGACGAACTCATGCAGAACTGGGAGCTGTCAAAGGACAATCAGCCGCTTAACCGAATCAATCCGCTGATCTAAGGGGGGCAAATTATGGATAAGATATTCCCGGAAGTCGTTCAGGCTGTGGCAGGTGAAAATTTCACTGTTTATGCATACATGAAAGATGGCTCTATACGGCTGTTTGATGCCAAACCGCTTATTGAGCAGGGTGGAGTGTTTGAGAAGCTGCGCGATGAAACGTTTTTTACTGAAAGGCTTACAGTAATGAACGAAACCGTTGCGTGGGACCTTTCAGGCAGGCATGACCCTACAAATTGCATTGATATCGACCCATTCACTATTGCCGAATGTCCGGAAGCAGAAGATATTCTGGACTTCGGAGCGTAAAAAAAGTCCCCCGCTTGCGCGAGGGTAAACATATAAAATAATAACAACAATACAATTTTGCGGGCACTTTCGCGCCTACACACATATTATAGCACGAAGTGTCCGCACCTGTCAAGGAGGTTAATATGGCACGGCTGAAAAATACGCCCCGCGCGGACGGACGTGTGCAGTCCCGAGTGTACATCGGCACCGGAGCTGACGGAAAAAAGAAGTACAAGTATGTCTATGCGGCGAACAACAAGGAGCTTCAGGAGAAAGTCACCGAGCTGAAAACCAAGCTCGGTAAAGGAATCGACCTGTTGTCCGAGCATGACAGCCTAGATTCATGGGGTAAGCGCTGGCTCAAAAGGAAAACAAACCGCGTGTCCGAGAACTGGGCGAAGGCGCTCGACATCAACTACCGCAAGCTGGAGCCGCTCCTGCACATGGAGGTAACGGAGCTCCGGCGCATAGATCTGGAGGACGTGCTCACCGACCTCGCCGCTCAGGGCTACTCCGAGCGCGTAATAAAGGCGGTGCGCGACATAGTCTCCGGAATCATGGAGATGTGCGTAGAAAATCGCGTGATAGAGTATAATCCGTTCCGTGCGGTGGAGCTCCCGAAAGTCCGGCAGAAGCCTGAGAACGAGCGCCGGGCGCTCACTTCTGAGGAGCGGCGCTGGATAGAGGAGACACCGCACCGGGCGCAGACGGCGGCCATGATCATGATGTATGCAGGACTTCGGCGCGGCGAGCTTATCCCGCTGTTATGGAGCGACATTGATCTTGAAAAAGGCACAATCAGCGTGAACAAGTCCGTTGAAATGCTGGACGGGCACCCCTCGGTGAAGTCCGGCGGCAAGACGGAGCACGCGACCAGAATCGTGTATATCCCGCAGGTGCTGATAAATTACTTGAAGCCGATAGCAGGGAGCCGCTTTGAACTGGTCTGCCCCTCTGCCCAAGGGAAAATGCTGACCGATTCCGCGTGGAAGCGCCTGTGGAGCAGCTACATCAAGGACCTGAATCTGAAATACGCGGATTTCGGGAGTTATATCGTAGACGGAAAACCCATGGAGCGCCCTGCCAGCAAGTGCCGCCCCGGCGGTGTTCCGATACTGATTCCACAGTTCACGGCTCACTGGCTGAGGCATACGTTCATCACGCTGATGTACCTTTCCGGCGTTGATGTTCTCACGGCCGCCGAGCAGGCGGGGCACTCCGACGTAAAAATCACCATGGAAATATACACGCACCTCGACGCAGAGTACAAAAAGCGCACAATGGAGAAGCTGGATTATTACGTTGAGCATGAGTGTCGGATGAGTGTCAAAAGTCCCGACAAATCGCAATCTAGTGCGAAGATATCTTAGCTTCCCAAGCTGAGGTGGTGGGTTCGACTCCCATTATCCGCTCCAGATGATTGATGCCTGCAAGCGGCTTTTTAAGCGGTTTGCGGGCTGTTTTTTTGTCTTTTGCGTGTCGGTTTGTCCTTTAATCTGTCCATTAGCTTGACGAGCTGATGCTGTGTTCATCAGACAAATCAAGGACAGAAGCCAGCACCTGACTGTTTCTAGCCTGTACTTCTTTGAAAGCGTGATAGTATATTCCAGTCGTCGTACTTACGCTTGAATGCCCCAATGCGTTTGAAACTGCTGCGGCGTCAATACCGCTGCTTATGAGGACCGTTGCGTTAAAATGCCGCAATGAATGGATATCGCAGAACCGGAATCCGTGCTTTTCAGTAAATTCTTTGTGCTATTTATAAGGAAGTCCCTTAAACATCGGCTTTCCAAGGGTAGTAACAAACAATCTGTCGCTGTTTATCCATTTCGTGCCGAGCATTTCACGGTTTATGTCCTGCTGTGTCTTGAGTTCTTTCAGAACGGAAAACACTATATCCGGAAGTTTCAGAGAGCGAATCGAGCTTTTAGTTTTAGGAGTGTCTGTGAAATTACCGTCTGTGGTTGTGTAATAAGATGTTCTTCTCACGCTTATAACGTTATTCTCCCAATCCACGTCTTTCCACTCAAGCCCCATAAGTTCACCATTTCGAAATCCGCTGTACACTGCCAGAGTAAGAAAAGCCCTGTAATTGAGTGTTCCTTCGGCGTTTGCCAGTTTGAAAAGCTCTTTCATCTCATCGACAGTATATATCTGTTTTTCCTTTTTCGGACCTTTCGGAACAAATATATTAGTACAGGGATTACTTTCCAGCATTCCCTGCCTTAAAGCGTAACTGAACACATCTGAAAGATAGTTCAGGTGATGTATCACGCTTTTTCGGGCAAGCGGTTTGCCATTTTTCATATTCCTGCCCTTTGTTGAGAGATCGTCGATAAAAGCCTGAATGTGACCATGAGTGATTTTGTCAACCCTCATATGCCCGAATGTCTGCAAAACACGCTTTGATGTACACACCATTCGCTGATATGTTGTGTTTTTTAGATTTGTCCTTGCATACTCGGTCATCCATTTTTCAGCGAACTCGTCAAATTTGATATTGGACGGATAGACGCCTTTCTGACAAAGCTGTTCAAACATAACCGTCTGACGCTTGAGTTCGTTTTCAACCTGTCTTGCCGTCATGCCGGGTGTAGGTTTCCATGTCTTTGTCCGCACTACCTGACGGTACTGCGAATCATATCCGCTGCTGACCCGTATCTGATACGAATCGCCGCGTTTCCTTATTGTTGCCATAAGTTCTGATTACCTCCTGTATCAGACTTTATGACGTACTTTTCACAAAAACTATTTTATCATTTTTCAGCTTAATAGTCAAGCAGATGAAATAGTCTGTGTCATTATACGCCTTACAGCCTGTCAAAGTAGGCAAGCAGAGAATCTTTAGGAACAAGTATCCTTGCCCTACTGCTTTCTCCTACTCTTAATGCCTGTATTTCACCTTTGGCAATCAGAACGCGGATAGCATGAGCAGATACACCCTTAATTACCTCTGTGCATTCCTGTAAAGTAAGCATTTCGCGCGGACCGTCCTTTACAGCTTTCTGTTCTTCCGGTGTGTCAACCATCTGGTCAAGCAGAAGGGATAGTTGCGAAATAAGATAAGATTTCTGCTCTGAGGTCATATTGTTGTCCTCCTAACAGTTATAATAAGTACCATTGCCATAATCCGATTACCTCCAGTTTCAGACTTATGACGTGCGTTTCACAAGTAAAGTTTAACACATTAAAGCCTAAAAGTCAAGATGGCAAAGCACAATCCCCTCACCATTTTATTGAATTTGAGCACAATTACCAATAAGCCAGCAAAGATTTGTGTAAAATCACAGCAAAGAATCTAATAAAATAACCGAAGC
>CALBGD010000207.1 GCA_937893735.1 uncultured Clostridia bacterium
ACGGTCACATCAGAGCCTTTTCTATTTTTTACCTTTATACTATTTAACGAAAGGTCGTAATGGTGTGCATTTTCGGCAAGGGGGTGTGCACTTTTAAATTATTCCAATCACCTTAAAGAATCGCAAACCATCTGTTTTCTGCCGGTCATTTTTATCAGGCTTACAGCATCAAATAATCTTGTCCACTGCATTCTGAATCAGTTCAGCCTGACGCAGAGTTATTCCGCCGCCGGCTGTACCAAAGCTATGCGACTGCGGAATGCCCAGTCCGACAGGTGACTCACGGAAAATGAGTTTATACAGCACGCAGGCGGCGATATAGTTTCCGAGATTATTCTGATGACCGTTATCGCCACATTCTTCACCGGGAACGATGTACGGGTCTACCTCAGATATGTTGTTTTCGAGAATGCATCTGTATACAGCTGCCACCGGAGCCAGCAGAGCGCCGGTCTGATCTGCAAGCTTTGTATACCAATCCATATTGGCTTCGGTCATCTGCTTGTTTGTAAGGGTAAGAATGTACAATGCATTTTCACCATGGTATGGATCTCCCTGCTTTCCTTCGTGCCATGGCTTAACTCCCATATCATAGAAAAAGCCGTAACGATAAGCTTGAGGGACCCACAATATCATCCGAGCGTGCTTGTCCGCCGTTTTACCGGAAAGTATCTTCGCACCGTTGAGCATACTGTCACGCATAGAATAATCAGTCGCTCCGACCTTGCCGCTGTAAGTGGAAACCGCCTCGTCACTGTTGCCTGCGAAAACACAGAAATCATAGCGTTCGTTTGCCGCAAATACTTTATCGCACTGAGCGGAGCGTTCCTCGCAGCCTTCCACCAGTCCTGCATAATGACTTATTCCCGTGCCGCCCCAATAGCTATAAGCTATCTGTGCATTCCAGCCGCCCATTTTTGCCAGCTCCCGAAAATAGTAATATGCACTGTCCCACAGCCCTGTGAAGCTATGCCCTGCAAACATAACACGGGGGCCTTTCGCTAAAAATTGAAGTCCGACTGTAATACCTTTTTGTGGAAAAGTATAATTAAATATCCTTATCTTTTCATCATTGGGAGTGTAGTCATTCCAGACAAGCGCATGGTGCGGTTCTCCGTGATATATTCCTTTGTTATGATCATACAGCGCAGGAGTTATACACATTTCCTGCCCCTCATAATACCCTACTGAATTGAATGCGCCGTCCTCATCAGCGACATCTCCGCTGTGCCATATCGAATCGTGCTCAATACCTCCGATGTGAGTTGTTATAACATTCTCATTATATATTACAGTCATATCGATATTGCTTACACGAAAGCTGTTGCGGTTTTCAATGCTGACAGAAATTCCGTTTTCCGCATATTCCGCATTCACAAATAAGTTATAATTATCTTTCATTGCGTCCTCCTATTTGATGAAGCCGACCTGCCTGCATATTTCCTCGCAGACCTTGATTTTTCTCTGTTCGTACAGCTTTTTCCGATTGTCTACAAGGTTATTCCCGTGAGAATCTATCGACACTATCAGCGGTCCGAAACTCTGTATTTTACAGCTCCATAGAGTTTCCGGCATTCCGAGGTCGTGCCATTCAGAACCGGTTATACTCACAACGGAAGCTGCGCCTATCACCGCATTTCCTGCTGGGAAAATACAATGCACTGCACCATATTCGCGGCAGGCACGGACTGTATTTTCGCTCATTCCGCCTTTTCCGATTATGACCCTGACGCCTGTCTGCTTAACAAATTCATATTCGAATTTCTCCATTCTCATACTGGTGGTCGGTCCGACGGACACCATTTCAAATCCATTTTCCGTTTCACGGACGATAGGACCGGCATGGAATATCGCACCATCAGCGACATCTACGGGAAGCTGCATTTTTTCCTCCACGACACGCCGGTGAGCGACGTCCCGGCAAGTGGTCATGCTTCCGCTCAGGTAGAACATATCGCCGATATGGAGCGCTGAAATGTCCTCCGCAGTCACTGGCGTTATAAGATGTCTGATACCGTCAATTATTTCAGTCATAAGTTCACCCCCGAATGAGAAGTTACGGTGTAGTTCAGTTCGCTGTCAAAGATTATGTGCCCTCTGCGGTGGCTCCAGCAGCCGACGTTCACGCCTACCCCGATGACCGACGGGTGACGTGCGGAGTTCTCTACATTTACGCCCATCACCGAGTATCTTCCGCCAAGCCCCTGCGGGCCTATTCCCAGCCGATTTATTCCGTCCTCAAGCAAGCGTTCGAGTTTTTCGGCGTTTTCATTTGGATTATGCGAACCGATATCACGCATAAGCGCCTTTTTTGACAGAAGCGCCGCTGTTTCCGCAGAAGTCCCCACACCCACTCCCACAAGCAGCGGAGGGCAGGCGTTGATCCCATAGCTTGTCATAGTATCAAGTACGAATCTGACTACTCCCTCGTACCCCTCGCCGGGCATAAGCACAGTTGCCCTGCCAGGGAGAGTGCAGCCTCCGCCAGCCATGTATGTGAATATTTCGCAGCGGTCGGAACCGGGAACAATATCCCATAATATCGTCGGAATACCATTTCCGGTGTTTGTCCCGGTGTTGTATTCAGCAAAGGTCTCAACGCAGTTATGCCTCAGCGGAGCAGTTTTTGTCGCACGAAGCACGGCTTCCCGGAGTATGTGGGACAATTCGTCTATCAGACTGAAATTAGTTCCGCAGCGCACCCAGAACTGTATCGCCCCGGTATCCTGGCAGCACGGACGATCCAGTTCCTTTGCAAGCCGGAGATTTTCAAACATAGTGTCATATATCAGCCGTGCGGGCTGACTATCCTCTTTCTGACGCAGCTCCGACAGTTTTGACAGGACATCGTCAGGCAGTATTTTTGCATTGTGCGATATAAAACCTGCCATCAGCCGAGTCATGATTTCA
>CALBGD010000208.1 GCA_937893735.1 uncultured Clostridia bacterium
TTCACGAACCTTTGTCGGGTCCTTTATCGTTCCGGGGTGTTCAAGCACGCCGCTTGGCGCTGCGCCGTTTGCAAAGAACTTAGCGCCGAATTCCTCGGTCGCAATTGCAAGTCCGATAGCGTTCTTCGCCATTGCAATAGGCGAGTAGCCAACAAGCCCGTCAAAGCCAAGCCCGGGAATATGCAGGACATCGCTCGGCGAGAGAATGACCTCATATTCCTTGCTGCGAATGGCTTCATCTGAGCCACGATAGTATTTGTAGTACAGATTTCCGTTGGAATCACGGTCAACCGTCATTCGGTTAGGCATAAGCGGATACAGAGCAATGACCTCGCCCTTTCCGTTGCGGATAATCTGCGCATATGCGTTGCCCCAGAGGAGCAGGTGCATCATAAGCGTTTCACGGAAAACAAACGAGGTCATTTCGTGGTTCGGTTCGTCGTGGAGCAGACGGTACAAGGAGTGGGCGATTGCTTTCTCCTTGCCGCCGTCCGAACGGTACTTGTAGACGTGCAGCGGTAATCCCGCCACAGCTTCCGACAGCACTCTAACGCAGGAATACACCGCCGTCATCTGCATTGCGGAGCGCTCGGTGACGTTCTTTCCGGCAGTCGAACCGCCCATGTAAAAGCGGTAGGCGCTGCCGGCGGTACTGTTTTGGGGCTTGTCCCTGGAATGGAATAAGCTGCTAAAAATCTTCATGTATATTCACTCCTCGCAAAATAATTTAGATTTTCTTGAGTAAAAACCACAATAGGTAGTTGACAATTTTGTTCTTTTATGATATAATAGCAAATGACAGAACCCGCCACGCTTAGACTTATCTTTGATAAGGATGCGCAACCCGGCGGGACTTTTTTTAACAAAAGGATGATGTATTGTGACTCAATATCCAAAATCCATATCCAATATTAATCAGTTGGTAAAAAAATTAAGTGACGCTGGAATGACTTTAGATGTCCCTAATCCTGAAGAAGCTTTAACTACCATAGGATATTATAGGCTAAAGGGATATTGGTTTCATAAGTATAATAACAGCACGAAACAATTTCAAGCTAATACCAATTTTGCGGATATTGTTGATTTGTACAATTTTGATTCAGAGTTTTCGCGTTTGATATTCAGTTTTTTATCCAAAATTGAAATAGCTTTACGAACTAGAACCGTTGATGCACTATCAATATATAATGATCCATTAATATTAAGCGACCCTTCAATTTTCAAGGACAAAGAAAAGTACTGGAAAAACCAAAGCACTATTGCAAATGAAATAGCAAGATCTAACGATGTGTTTATAAAGCACAACTTTGCAAATCACCATGGATTAATACCTGTTTGGTCCTCAGTAGAAATAATGTCATTCGGCTCCTTATCCAAAGTCCTTATGAATTTATCGGCGGGAGCAAACACTGCATACAACAAACTGGCTCAATATTATACATACCAATCAAACAATAATGCGGTTGTTCCTAGTCATGAAATGCTAACATCCTGGGTAAAAGCTGCTTGTGCTATACGGAATGTATGTGCACATAATGGCAGAATATATAATAGAGCCTTTACAACTTTACCCAAATTGCTTAAAAATGACGTGATATCACCAGCCCCTAATTTCAAGGGTATTTATTACATAATGCTTGGAATGAAATATCTTCGTCCAACTGATGATATGTGGAATGATTTTGTTAATGATTTTAAATCATTACTTAACAAATATGCGAACGTTGTTACGGCAGCCGATTTACATTTCCCTGTGGACTGGACAAATCATTTATAAAAAACGTTCATATAATAGCGAGAAACGCATATAATATTCTTGATAGATCTTATCAAGCCTCTCAACGATGCTCAAACCGATATGACTTCCAATAAGGGTGGTTTTTGCCACCCTTATATATTTATATAAATAAAAGCCCTCTTTCATCATACACACTAGCTCCGTGGTCATTCCCACAGCGGATAGCCCAGTCGAGAGCCATAATTGTTGCCACAGCACCGTCAATCTTCTCGGTGGACTTTTCCTTATCCGCCTTGATGTTTCCTGCAGGGTCGGTGCGAATGTAGATATTATCCATGTTCCACCGCAGAACAGGATGACCGCCATGTGCTATCTTCTGTTCAAGAACCAATTTCATCAGTTCCTTTGTCGGCGGGGACATATCCTTGAAACCCTGCCCAAAAGGCACAACCGTGAAGCCCATGCCCTCAAGGTTTTGAACCATCTGAACTGCGCCCCAGCGGTCGAAAGCTATCTCTCGGATATTGAAGCGCTCTCCGAGCCGTTCAATAAACTGCTCGATAAAACCATAGTGAACCACATTGCCCTCAGTGGTCTGAAGGTAACCTTGGCGTTCCCATACATCATATGGAACATGGTCACGGTTTACACGCAGGGTCAGATTATCCTCGGGAATCCAGAAGTACGGCAGAATGATGTACTTATCCTCATCGTCCAAAGGTGGAAAAACAAGAACAAAAGCTGTAATATCTGTTGTAGAAGAAAGGTCAAGCCCACCGTAGCATATGCGCCCCTCCAGTTCGTCCTCGTCCACGGCAAATGCGCACTTGTCCCATTTCTCCATCGGCATCCAACGAACCGCCTGCTTTACCCACTGATTTAGACGGAGCTGTCGGAAAGCGTTCTCCTCACCCGGATTCTGTTTTGCTGAATCACAGGCGGCTTTGACCTTGTCGATACCGACTGTAATATCAAGGCTCGGGTTGGCTTTCTTCCACACTTTCGGGTCAGTCCAGTCATCGGATTCATCTGCGCCGTAAATCACAGGATAAAAAGTAGGGTCGATTTTCCGACCCTCGATTATATCCTTGGCTTTCTGGTGAGTTTCGTAGCAAATGCTGTGAGTGTCCGTTCCGGCGGTGGTTATAAGGAAGTACAGCGGCTGCATTCGCGCGTCGCCGGAGCCTTTGGTCATAACATCAAAGAGCTTGCGGTTCGGCTGCGTGTGCAGCTCGTCAAATACAACTCCGTGAATATTGAAACCGTGCTTGCTGTATGCTTCAGCCGAAAGCACCTGATAGAACGAGTTCGTTGGCGTGTATATAAGTCGTTTCTGCGATGCGAGTATCTTTACTCGTTTTGACAGCGCAGGACACATACGCACCATATCCGCTGCCACATCAAACACGATAGCCGCTTGCTGTCTGTCGGCGGCGCAGCCGTAAACCTCCGCACGTTCTTCTCCGTCACCGCAGGTGAGGAGCAGCGCAACAGCGGCGGCAAGTTCGGATTTGCCTTGCTTTTTCGGTATCTCAATGTACGCCGTGTTGAACTGCCGGTAACCGTTCGGCTTCAGCGTCCCGAACAAATCTCGGATTATCTGCTCCTGCCAGTCTATAAGCTCAAAAGGCTTTCCAGCCCATGTGCCTTTGGTGTGGCAGAGGTTCTCAATGAAAGCCACGGCATAATCCGCAGCGGATTTATCGTAGACCGAGGATTTCAGCTTAAATTTTGTCGGCTTGTACTTTTTCAGCTTTCTTATATTTTCACCCCCATAACGAGGAAAACCGCCCGTGGGCGGCTTTCGATGTTGTTCAGTTATATTCGTGTATCAGTATCGCAAGCGCCTTTTTGGCTTCGGGGGTCTGAGGTTTGATGTCCTCGCCCCGGTCGTAGTTGTATACAACTCTGCCGTCCTGCTTGAGCATAAGTTTGGAAATTCTGCCGTTGTCGATTCCGTATTCCTCGCTTGGCTTGTCGTAATGCTTTATCCAGTAGCTTACAGAAACCATTCTGCCGTTGCTGTCCTTAACTCCAATTGCACCCTGTTTCCACATATTCTCGTCCTCCGTATTTGTGTATTTTCCTTTCGGTGACTGTATATTAACTCTAAAGCCGCATTATATCAAGCGGTTTTCGGATAATATACTACACAAATATCAGCGGTCAGAACTGTGTGTTTTATTGTGAATGATACCGATAATCTTTTCCTGCTCGTCAGCGGAAACGCCTATGCTTTCTAAGGCTTCTCGTGTGCCGCAGTCGGGACAGATATAGGTATTGGGGTACTTTCTCGAAAGAGCGGGAACCCCGCCGTACTGTGCCCCACAGTGGGGGACAAGTGCGAAGTCCTGTTGCATTATCTGATTTCATGGGCAACCCTCCTGCTGTTGTTCAGCGCTGCGAGAAGAATGCTCTCATCAAATCCGAAGTTACTGTAACCCTCAAGGCAAGTCCGAACATACGAACCGCTCGGCAAGCCCAGTGGACGTTCTTCATGCATAATGTACACGAAAGCCTTTCTGACCACTGTCTTGCCCGAAAAGTACATCACGGGCAGTTCCAGTTCGGCTTTGTAGTAGAAAGCCGGAAAGCCCTCATACACATCAAGCCGTTCCTCATCGGCAGGTTCGACTGCCCAGACTGCCACCGGAACTTCCGCTCCCACCTTTGGCTCAATCGTGAGGTAGGCTCCGGTCTTACTGCCTTTGAAAAGCAGTTCGTGGTCCTTAATCACCGCAGTCCCCACGGGCTTTGCCGTAGGACACCGCAGTGCCATTTGCTGCAGGTTCAGATTACTGCCGTAG
>CALBGD010000209.1 GCA_937893735.1 uncultured Clostridia bacterium
GCCATCATCGGTGCCGCCGTAGTAGTTGTCGGGGCGATAGTCCTTATTGTTTCCACAGCCGTAAACAAGGAACCCAGTGCTGATATAGTAAACAGCGGAAACTCCGTGACATTCAACAGCGATCCCGACACCTCCGCCGACAATACGCCTGCAACATCGACTCCTGAAAGCGATGTTAATCCCGTTATCCCGATTACATCTGAATCAAGCCAGCCGGAACAGGCTGCCGTAACGGAAGAAACTTCCGCACCGGCTCAGACTGCTGATGTATCAGCTCCGGAGGACAATTCGCAGCCCGGCAGGAACGAATCCGACACAAGCGCTCCGGACGCGTCAAAGCCGGATACCTCTAAGCCCGCAACAAGCAGGCCCGCAGCCACCACCAAGCCCGGAACCACGACAAAGCCCAACGCCGTCACCACAAAGCCGGCAGCGACCACAAAGCCGTCCTCTCCGGCTCAGACAACGGCGAAGCCTGCAACAACAGCTCCCGTTGCTGTTTCCAAGCCTACTGCGACTGTATCCTCCGAGGATAAGCAGCGCGCAAAAATGCTGGACGCTTTTGAGGCTATCTCAGCAGAAGTAGGTAAGCTGCACGTTTACTCTCAGGCTACCCTGAACGCACTTGAAGAGGGCAAGACCCGTACCTACTACACCAGCGGAATGACCAAGAACCTTTCCAGCGGAAAGAGCAGCGCAGCAAGCCTCTACAAGAACGCAGAGCCGTCCTCCGCACAGTTCGATACGGCTTACCAGAGCCTCGGAAAGCTGTATGATCTCTACACGGATTACTACACCTATGTGACCACTTCCACGGACGCATATGACACGTACTCCTCTAAGGAATCCACAAAGCTCGGCAGCTTCAACAGCGCAGTAAAGAGCGGATTCAGCTACTCCAAGCTCCAGACGGAGAACCAGACATCTGCCGACAAATCCCGCACATACGCCGAGATAATGACGGACGCTTCCTCTGCGGCAAGCAACGCAGTATCCAAGTTCTCCTCCGTTAAGACTGCGGCTGAAAAGCTCAAGAGCAGTGCTTTCACCGATAACGTAATGAGCACCATCTACAACGACAACACCTCCGGCATACTCAGCGCCGCCGGATATTATCAGACAACCATCGGCTACTACAATATACTCAGCAGCGGGGCTCCCTCCGAGTATTCCTCAGCCAAGTCCGCGCTTTCGTCCACTGCGAACGACCTTGAGAACCTTCTAGGCGTATTCACCATGGCAGGTGAAAACAGCCTCTCCGGCTTCAAGTCCGATTCTGCGGCTGAGATCAAGTCCGCAAACAGCGACATCAGCGCTATCAACAAGGCGCTCTAATAACAAAAAACAAATGGGTCTGCCGAACTGGCAGACCCTCTTTATTTATTCAGTCGTTATATCCGTCAAGGAAGCTGTGTATCTCCCCGTCCGGCGTTTTATAGGATATTATCTTGTTGAGCTTTATGTTCTCAACGCTGCGGAATATATTCATCACTACCTGAGGATTCCCCTCGTTGAGCTTTGCAATGAGCTGCTTTATCTCCTGCCGCTTGGAGCGCGCCGCTCCATCAGGATTGCAGGTAGTGCAGGTATCTGTAAACCGGCACGCGCACTGGATAAAGCTCAGGTCGTTGTACCTTGCCCAGTGCTTTATCTCGTCCTCGCGGATAAGGTACATCGGACGTATAAGCTGCATTCCCGGGAAATGCGCGCTGTGCAGCTTGGGCATCATGGTCTCCACCTGTCCTCCGTATACCATGCTCATCAGTATAGTTTCTATCACGTCATCGAAATGATGTCCGAGCGCTATCTTGTTGCAGCCGAGCTCCTTCGCCTTGTTGTAGAGGTGCCCGCGGCGCATTCTCGCGCACAGATAACAGGGATTGTTCTGGACATTGTAGACGGAGTTGAAGATATCCGTCTCGAATACCGTTATCGGAATACCCATCAGCCGCGCGTTAGCCTCGATTATCGCGCGGTTTTCGCTGCTGTAACCCGGGTCCATCACAAGAAACACCAGCTCAAACGGAAACTTCCTGTGCCGCTGGAGCTCCTGAAACAGCTTCGCCATCAGCATGGAATCCTTGCCGCCGGAAATGCACACGGCTACCTTGTCACCGGGCTTCAGCAGCTCATACTCGTTTATCGCCTTTGCAAACTTGCTGAATATACTGCGGTGGAATTTCTTCGTTATGCTGCGTTCTATCTCTGCGGCACGGTCCGCGCTGCTCTGGAGCGCTATCTTCTGACCCAGCCACCTTACATAGCCGCCGGCGAGATTAGCCGCCTGATATCCCTCGTCACGGAGCTGCGCGGCTATCTCATCGCTGATTATTCCGCTTCGGCAGCAGACGACTATCGGCTTGTCATTTGGAAGCTGAGCCTCACAGAGCTGTTCGGGAGCCACATTCACCGCGCCGTCAATAT
Organism: uncultured Clostridia bacterium; assembly: GCA_937893735.1. Lineage (GTDB taxonomy): Bacteria > Bacillota > Clostridia > Oscillospirales > Ruminococcaceae > CAG-115. The sequence goes on from CALBGD010000209.1 coordinate 2,425, forward strand.
GTCCCAGCGCGAATGCCGCGCTGTCCCGCACATCTATAAGGAGATATTCTCCCTGCGGCATTTCCCGCAGTTCCTCGACGGTTATTTCCTCGTTCATCTTTATTCCTCCGCTTGACTTCTTTGTTACGTTATATGTCGATTTATTATATCACCTTTCCGCAAAGATGTCAAGGAAAAGCGCCCCGCAGTGCGGGGCGCTCAGTACTTATTTGCGATAAAGGAATCACATCAGCTTCTTGCCGTCGCTGAATGCGTTTCCAACCTTCTCGCTGATAACGCAGTATGCGTTGTTTACCGGGTCGAAAGTTATCGGGCGGAGCTTTGCCGGGTCGATATTTCCGTTGGTGAGAACGCTCTCGTCTGCGCTGACGTTTACTATCTCGCCGATGAGTATTCCGGTGTTCTCATCGTAGCTGACAAGTCTGCACTCCAGCGCCATCGGGAGCTCCTCAATTACCGGGGCGTCTACATTTGCCGCCTTTGTGGTGTGGAATCCCGCCTTTGCGAGCTTGTCCGAAACCTTGTTCGCGGAAACTATTCCTACATAGTCGCACTCGGCAACGTGCGCAGCGTCCGCCATGCTTACAGTGAACGCCTTTTTCTTAAGGATATTCTTTACGGTCTTGTGGCTCGCGCTCAGGCACATGGAAAGCTGTGTGGAATCGCTGATCCCGCCCCATGCAGCGTTCATTGCATCAGGTGTTCCGTCCTCGGCATAGCTTGCGATTATAAATACCGGCTGGGGATATGTCCAGGGCTTTGCTCCGAAATTCTTTCTCATAGATTTATACCTCCTGTAATTTATTGCGTTAGATATTCGGCAGGTAATACAATTCCTGCTGATAATTATATTATAAACCATGGAGCGCGCTCCAAGTCAAGTGCTTTCGGAAAATTTCACCAGAATTTCATTGTTATGATTCGGATTTTCGGCAGAAAAAATATGCTCCGCCCCCTTGACAAAGACTCTGCAACGTGATATAATAACAATGTTGCTGTAAAGCTATTTTACTTGACACCCCCAGAAACGGAGAATCGCATGGAACGCAGTTTTGATTTCGTGATACTTCTTGATATCTACGGAGAACTGCTGGCGAAAGCCCAGCGCGAGGCTATGGATATGCGGTACAACGCCGACCTTTCCCTCGCCGAGATAGCTGAGGAAATGGGCGGGATAACCCGTCAGAGCGTCGCCTATTCTATAAGGAAAGGCGAACAGAAGCTTGAGGAGCTTGAAGAAAAGCTCGGCTTCGCCAAGCGCCTGCGGGAGCTTTCCGGAGAACTGGACACCGCGCGGGAGCTGGTCGAGGAAATGAAGCAGGAACACAGCGACGAGCGCCTTGACAGGCTCGGCGTGATACTCTCAGAGGTCCGCCGGGGGCTCTAGGCATTCCCACAGATACGTTTATCCACAAAGGACGGTGAGTACATGGCTTTCGAGGGACTTTCGGGCAAGCTGAACAACGTTTTCGGCAAGCTGCGCGGACGCGGCAAGCTGAACGAAAAGGACATCAAGGACGCTATGCGCGAGGTTCGCATGGCTCTTCTGGACGCAGACGTTAACTACAAGGTCGCAAAGGATTTTGTGGCTAGGGTCAGCGAAAAGGCAGTCGGCGAGAAGGTCATGGACAGCCTGACCCCTGCCCAGCAGGTAATTGATATAGTACACCATGAGCTTATCGACCTCATGGGAAACACCACAGCAAAACTGGATTTCCCGTCCAAGCCTCCGTGCGTTATCATGATGTGCGGACTTCAGGGCGCCGGTAAGACCACCCACTGCGCAAAGCTCGCAAAATATCTCATATCGCAGAACCGCAGGCCTCTGCTGGTTGCCTGCGATATTTACAGGCCTGCCGCTATCGACCAGTTAAAGATAGTCGGAGAAAAGGCAGGCGCCCACGTCTTTGAGATGGGTCAGCAGGATCCGGTAAAGATCGCAAAGCAGGGCATAAAGTACGCAAAGGACAACGGATTCGACGTTGTTCTGCTCGATACCGCAGGCCGTCTGCACATTGACGAGACCCTCATGGACGAGCTGAAGAACATCAAGCGCGAGACCGAGCCGAACGAGATACTTCTCGTTGTTGACTCCATGACCGGTCAGGACGCAGTAAACGTTGCCCAGAGCTTCAACGAGGCTCTCGACATCAGCGGCGTTATCCTGACGAAGCTGGACGGCGACACCCGCGGCGGTGCGGCGCTGACAGTCCTCGCGATAACAGGAAAGCCGATAAAGTTCGCCGGAATCGGTGAGAAGATCGACGATCTCGAGCCGTTCCACCCGGACAGAATGGCAAGCCGTATCCTCGGCATGGGCGATGTGCTCACACTCATCGACAAGGCGAAGTCCTCCATTGATGAGAAAGCCGCCGTCAAGACCATGCAGAAGATGCAGGAGAATAAATTCGACCTGAACGACCTGTACGCACAGTTCGAGCAGATAGAGAAGATGGGCAGCATACAGTCGCTCCTCAAGATGATCCCCGGCGTTGCTGGAAAGGTCAAGGAAGAGGATATCGACGAAAAGAAGATGCCCCGCACCAAGGCGATAATCTCCTCCATGACACCAAAGGAGCGCGAGAAACCCTCCATCATCGACGCCAAGCGCAAGCGCCGCATAGCGGCAGGAAGCGGCACCCGCGTTGAGGACGTGAACCAGCTCCTGCGCCAGTTTGACCAGATGCAGAAGATGATGAAGCAGATGGGTCTTGCAGGCAAGGGTAAGGGCAAGAAAATGCGCATTCCCATGAACATGATGAAGCAGATGGGCAACATGGGAAACATGAAATTCTAATCGAACGATATGGGTGCATTCGACATTATCCTCTCCGTACTGATGATATTTATAGGAGCGGTCGGCGGAGTTTCAGCTTTCGTCCGGAAAGCACGCAGAGGACAGTCCAAATTCGTATTGTTCGTGATCTCGGTGCTGTTTCTGGCAGGCGGTATCGTGTGCCTCGCATTCGGAGTACCGGTCACGGAATTCATTTAACAAGGATTCATTGCGGTCGCCGCATTGAAATATAAAACAAATGCCCCAAAGGGGCGGAGCTGATATGATTTCACTGTGTGAATACACATGAATATATCAAAGCTGAAAGGAGAATAATAAAATGGCAGTTAAGATCAGACTCAGAAGAATGGGCGCAAAGAAGGCTCCCTTCTACCGTGTAGTTGTTGCTGATTCCCGTTACCCCAGAGATGGCCGTTTCATCGAGGAGATCGGCACATATGATCCCACTAAGGAGCCGGCTCTCATCAATATCGATACAGCTAAGGCTGACGAGTGGATCAAGAAGGGCGCACAGCCCACTGACACCGTTAAGAGACTTCTCAAGAAGTAATTCTGCGGCACAGTAAACGCGGGCACTCCCTGCCCGTTAAGACAATGACCGGGGGAGACCCCGTTGATCCCACAGGAGGGACTATATATGAAAGAGCTTCTGATAACAATCGCCTCTGCCCTCGTTGAGGACAAGGACGCGGTTCAGGTCACTGTTGACGAGCCGGACGCCGAGGGCGTGATCGTGTATCACCTCCACGTTGCCCAGGAAGATATGGGCAGAGTAATCGGCAAGCAGGGCAGGATCGCAAAGGCTATCCGTACCGTTATGCGCGCCGGCGCTGTCAGAGCGGACGAGAAGATCTCCGTTGAGATCGACTGACAATAACTTTGAGCGGGGCGCTATGCTCCGCTTTTGTTTTAGGAGGCATGACCATGAAAGTCACAGAAAACGAAAACAAGGAAATCGTCGAAAGAGTCCGCGAGGGGCTCAAAAGAACCGGCGGCTACTGCCCCTGCAGGCTCCAGCGCACCCCCGAAAACAAGTGTATGTGCGAGGAATTCAGAAAGCAGATAGCAGACCCGGATTTCGAGGGATTCTGCCGCTGTATGCTTTACTACAAGAGCAAATAAGAAAAACGGGTGGAGCAAAAGCCGGAATTCCGGCGTGCTCCGCCCGCTTTTTTGATGTTCAGCAGAAAAATTATCAAAAGTCCTTGACAAAATGGGAAAAAGGGTGTATAATATCATCATTGACGCTTTAGAGATAAAAAGCATAAAAGCTAAAAAGCACAAAAGCGCTAAAGCAATCACACTTATCTGAAAGGACACTAAGGGAATGAAGGAAATATCAAAGCTTATGGATTACAGACCTGATATCAAGATAGTAGACGCGACACTGCGCGACGGAGGACTTGTCAACGGCTTCCGCTTCACTGACGAGTTCGTTAAGGATCTGTACCAGACTAATATAAAGGCCGGCGTTGACGTTATGGAGTTCGGCTACAAGGCTGACAAGGAAATGTTCGACGTCAAGGATTTCGGCAAGTGGAAGTTCTGCGATGACGAGGATATCCGCGCGGTTGTCGGCGACAACAACACCGACCTCAAAATCGCCGTTATGGCGGACGTAGGCCGCTGCAACTACAAGCAGGACATCAAGCCCCGCAACGAAAGCCCCGTTGACGTTATCCGTGTTGCTACATACCTCAACCAGATCCCCGCAGCCGTTGACGTCATCGAGGACGCAGCAGCCAAGGGCTACGAGGTGACCTGCAATATCATGGCTATATCCAATGTTCAGGACACTGATATCAAGGTCGCTCTCGACATTCTCGGCAAATCCCCGGTAAACGTATTCTACATCGTTGACAGCTTCGGCGCACTGTTCCCAGAGCAGATAGAGCGCATAGCTTCGCTCTACGGAGAGTTTGCGGCAAAATACGGCAAGAAGCTCGGTATCCACGCGCACAACAACCAGCAGCTCGCATTCGCGAACACTGTCGAGGCAGTCGGCGACGGAGTTGACTGGCTGGACGGCACCTACGCAGAGATGGGCAGAGGAGCCGGCAACTGCGCAATGGAACTCCTGCTCGGATTCCTCAAGAACCCGAAGTACAATATCTACCCCGCTATCCAGTTCATTGAGAAGCACATGAAGAAGCTCAGAGCGGACGGCGTTGTATGGGGCTATGATATGCAGTACCTGCTGACCGGTATGCTCAACCAGCACCCGCGCACAGCTATCCAGTTCACCAAGGACAAGAGAACCGATCTCTCTGAGTTCTACAAGGAAGTTACATCTCAGGAATAATATACAGCACAGCGCCGCCCGGTCTTACCGCAAAGGCACCGCCTTTGACCGTGCAGCGCTGACTGAATCTGCCGCTGGCGCCCCATTACCTCCGGGCGCCGGAAGCGGGAGATATTTTTCGAGAAATTTAAAGAAATTTTGAAAAACCACTTGACAAAACGGAATTAACATGATATAATAATATAGTCGTTGAGAGATGATTCAGCGATTGAATATGCGGGCATGCTGGAATTGGCAGACAGGCACGTTTGAGGTGCGTGTGTTGTATGACATATGGGTTCAAGTCCCATTGCCCGCACCAAACAAAAGAACCGTCCATTGGGCGGTTCTTTTGTTTATATGTTATCCGCTGATATGGCGGATTTTTTCATATAATGGCATTTTGGTTCAAATGCCTTGACTTTTCAGGGGATTAGTAGTACAATAAAAGGTACACAGCGCATCGCTGTGAATTTACATTGAACGGCAGGGCTTTTGTTTAGCTCTGCAAGGAAAGGAAGTTCAGTATGATAAAAGTAACACTGGAAAATGGCGAAGTAAAGGAATTCGATTCTCAGCTCTCCGCATTCGACGCGGCAAGAGAACTCGGCGTGGCTAAGACAGCCTGTGCCGCTGAGATAGACGGCAAGGTATGCGACCTGCGTACCACCCTGACCGACGGCTGCACCGTAAAGTTCCTCACATTCGAGGACGAGCAGGGTCAGAGAGCCTTCAACCACACCGCCTCCCACGTTCTGGCTCAGGCAGTAAAGCGCCTTTTCCCGGCGACAAAGCTCGCGATCGGTCCGGCTATTGAGAACGGCTTCTACTATGATTTCGACACCGATGAGCCTTTCACAACAGATACCCTGACCAAGATCGAAGCAGAAATGAAGAAGATCGTCAAGGAGTCTATCCGCCTTGAGCACTTCACAATGGCTCCCGACGAAGCTATAAAGTATCTCGAAGAGCAGAACGAGCCCTACAAGGTAGAGCTGTGCAGGGAGCACTCCGACAAGGGCGAGGCTATCTCCTTCTACAAGCAGGGCGATTTCACCGACCTGTGCGCAGGCCCGCACCTGATGTCCACATCTCCTGTAAAGGCGTTCAAGCTCACATCCGTTACCGGCGCTTACTGGCGCGGCAGTGAGAAGAACAAAATGCTCACCCGTATCTACGGCACGGCATTCCCGTCCAAGGACGCACTCAACGCACACCTTGAGGCACTCGAGGACGCTAAGCGCCGCGACCACAACAAGATAGGCAGAGAGCTCGAATACTTCACCACCGTTGACTACATCGGTCAGGGTCTGCCGATACTGCTCCCCAAGGGCGCAAAGGTCGTACAGATCATGCAGCGCTGGGTAGAGGACGTTGAGGCTAAGCGCGGCTGCCAGCTCACCAAGACTCCGTATATGGCAAAGCGCGAGCTCTACAAAATCTCCGGTCACTGGGATCACTACCTTGACGGAATGTTCGTGCTCGGCGACCCGCACGATGAAACAAAGGAGTGCTTCGCGCTCCGTCCGATGACCTGCCCGTTCCAGTATCAGGTATTCCTGAACAGACAGCGCAGCTACCGTGACCTGCCGATGAGACTCACCGAGACCTCCACACTGTTCCGCAACGAGGACAGCGGCGAAATGCACGGTCTTATCAGAGTTCGTCAGTTCACTATCTCCGAGGGTCACTATATCCTCCGTCCTGAGCAGCTCGAGGACGAGTTCAGAAACTGCCTTGAGCTCGCCAAGTACTGCCTCGGCACAGTAGGACTTCTTGAGGACTGCACATTCCGCTTCTCCCAGTGGGATCCCGCAAACCCCAAGAACAAGTACGAGGGCACAGCAGAGCAGTGGGAAGTCGCTCAGGCTACAATGAAGACCATTCTGGACGACCTCGGCGTTGAGTACACAATCGGTATCGACGAGGCTGCATTCTATGGTCCTAAGCTCGATATCCAGTACAAGAACGTATTCGGCAAGGAAGATACTCTGGTAACTATCCAGATAGATATGCTCCTCGCACAGCGCTTCGGCATGGAATACGTTGACGTTGACGGCACAAAAAAGAACCCGTATATCATTCACCGCACAAGCCTTGGCTGCTACGAGAGAACCCTCGCATACCTCCTCGAGAAGTACGCAGGCGCGCTCCCGCTGTGGCTGTCACCTGAGCAGGTTCGTATCCTCCCGATCACGGACCGCGCAAAGGACTACGCAGAGAGCATCGCAAAGCGCTTCGACGACATGAATATGCGCGTCACCGTCGATAACCGCAACGAGAAGATCGGCTACAAGATACGTCAGGCTCAGCTTGAAAAGATCCCGTACTTCTTCATTCTCGGCGATAAGGAAGTTGAGGATAACACTGTATCCCTGCGTTCACGCAAGGACGGCGACCTTGGCGCTTCTCCGCTGGAGGACGTTATCGCGAAGATCGTCAAGGAAAACGTAGAAAAGGCAAGATAATTACGCCGCTAACGGCAGAAAAACCGACAGAAAGGTAACGATAATATGTCTAATCAGCCGCTTACCCCGGAGCAGATGAAAACCATCAACAAGGCGCTGGAGGAAAGGATCACCGACGCTAACAAGGACGCCACCAAGACCAAGTGGAAGACCGTTCTCCCTGACCTCATGGCTGCCGATGTGTTCGCAGTTGCAGCGCTCAGCGACAACACTGACGCAAACGGCAACCGCCTGCTCAACATCATGATGATGACCAACAAGGACGGTCAGAGCATTATCCCGTTCTTCACTTCTCCTGCGAGAATGTCCGTTCTCGCAAAGGGCGAGCAGAAGTCCTTCAACTGCATGAAGATGAACACAACACGCCTGTTCAACGCCATCAAGGGCAAGACAGCCGTGCTGAATCCCGGCTCACCGTGCAGCAGGGTGTTCACTCCGTTTGAGATGAACCTGCTTGTTATGGAGAACAAGGACAAGCTGAAGGCTCCCGAGAACCCCACAAATCCCATTGCGCCCACAGATACACTCACTGAAGAGTAATATTATTTATCCCCCGGACATAGTTCGGGGGATATTTTTTGTACAAAAAATCCCCCTCCGTAACCGGAGGGGGATCCATGTTCAGAGTGCTTTCAAATTAAGCCTCAGAAGGAGCGCCAACAGGGCAGGTACCTGCACAAGCGCCGCAGCTGATGCAAGTGTCAGCGTCGATAACGTACTTGCCGTCACCCTCGGAAATTGCGTTTACGGGACATCCCTCAGCGCAAGCGCCGCAAGCGATGCAATCGTCAGAAATTACGTATGCCATAATTAGTATACCTCCAATATGTATTATCCGGGTAGTTACCCACTGAACGACTAACGGACGACCTCCGTTTTGTCTTTATTCTATTGTAACATATTTTCAGAAAAAGTCAAGAGTTTTATGTGATATTTTTTTGAAAGATATGCGACAAATCCAGTGGTAGTGCGGTCTAACGTTAACTCCGGGAAACTCTTATAGTTAGTTTAAACTAATACAATATTCCCAAACCGCATGAAAATTAAGCAAAAAAAATTCCGCAGACAGGGGATGTCTGCGGTAAACAAAATGAATTAGCCGAACGCTTGGGGAAAAGCGCTTTTCATCGGCTGAAATAATTGGGGAAAATATATTAAGAAGTATGTTAGCTATAGGAGCTTACAATACTGTCTTGCATATTTATTGCACTCTTATTATATCATTTTCGCTCGCCTTTTGCAATTTGCATATAGCACAAATTTTGGTCTTAAATTATGGATATATTGTACAATAATTTGTTGTATAATATAAACAATAAAAAATACATTTTTTGTGGTTTTAGCAGAAAGTGTGAAACCACCTTTGCAATTCATTCCCTGTTTATGTATAATACAATTGAAAACACAAGGTGCAGAAACGCTGTGCTGAGCGACTGGTAAGGAGGTATTTATAGAACGTTTTAACGGGAAATTCTATCTGTGTATTCCG
>CALBGD010000210.1 GCA_937893735.1 uncultured Clostridia bacterium
CCACACTGCGACTAGGCTTTGTGCCTGTCGCAGTGTGGAGTGACGACGCAGATGTGCCTTTATCGACAGCCAGAAGTATATTTATTTGCCTTTCCTGTCTGAATCCCGCACCATAGTGTAGAAATCGTCCCACATCTTCGCAACGTGTTCGCGGGAGTAGAACTGATTTCCGCGCTTGGAAGCCCCGCACTGCTGCGCGTAGTATTCCTTATCGGTGCTGAGCCGCTTTATCTCCTCGATGAAGCCGTCGACATTGTCAGATTTACTGTAAAAATCGAACAGGATATCCGGGTAGATGTCAAGGTCGCGCAGGAGTATCGGGATATTCACGCACATGGATTCCAGTATCGTCATGGGGAAAAGCTCCTCGAAGCTCGGCAGGAACATCATGTCCCCGAGGTTGTAAACCTCGTTCATGTTCTCGCGGTCGATTATTCCGAGCAGCCTTACGTTAGCCGGGGGATTCTCGCGTATCTTCTTTATCTCCTCGAAGCCGTCGGTTATCCTGCCGAATGAGAAGCCGCCCGCCCACACGAACTGTATCTCCGGCATACGCCTGGCTATCTCGATAAAGTCGAACACGCCCTTGCGCACCTGGAGCTGACCCGCGCAGACCACCGTAAACTTCCCGCGCTCAACGCCGTATTTGTCGCGGAGCTTCGCCTTTGCCTCCGGGGAAACCGGGTGGAAATCCTTGGAGGAAACGTAGTTCGGGATATATGTGACCTTCTCCCGGGGAACGCCGTAGTGCTCCAGCCTGCCGATGAAGTACGGGTTTACGGTCACCAGGTAGTCCATACTCTTGTAGAATTTCAGCATATAGCTGTAAAAAATCTTCTTGATGGGTCTGGGGAGGTTCACGCTGGTCTCCACGGTCTCCGGCAGCATATGGACGTACCCCACGGATTTGCCGCGGCTGGTCATGTAGTGCTTCTTCAGCAGAAAATCCGGGTTTATCGTATGATAATGCGTAATGTCAGCCTTGATGTTCTTGTTTATCGTGACCTCGAACTTGTCCGCAAGCTCAGTGGAAACAAGCGCGACCTGCTCAAGATATGCGGAGCCTACGCCCTGCCCCTTTACGCTTGTCGCCATGGACATCATATTAATAGTGGTCTTTTTCATGTACTGCTCTCACGCTCCTGTCTGTTAAAGCCTTACAGCTTCTCAATCCGGGCGAAATTCGCCATTACCTTCTTTGTCTGACCGTTGTCGAAATTAATTGTGAGCATTGTATCGTTGCCCATGCGCTTCGCGTCTGCGACGGTTCCCTGTCCGAATACGTTATGCTTTACCCTGTCGCCGGAGGCAAACACCGTGCCGGTAACGACCGGAGTCGGCTTCGTGACCATCTTCGCGGCCTCCTGTGCGAGATAGTTCGGCTTTTCAGGCTTCTTCCACGGGGTCGCGGGCTTTACGCGCTCGCCGCTCTTTTCTATCAGATTCTCCGGTATCTCGCGGATAAACGTGGAAAGCCTGTTCCTCATGGTCTGACCGTACAGCACACGGTAGGAGGTGTGCGTTACATAAAGCGTCCGCTTTGCGCGGGTTATGGCAACGTAGGCAAGGCGGCGCTCCTCCTCCATCTCGGCGGGATCGTTTATGCTGCGGTAGCTCGGGAATATGTTGTCCTCGGCGCCCACAAGGAACACCGTGTCGAACTCCAGACCCTTTGCGCTGTGCATGGTCATGAGAGATACCCTGTCCGCTTCCTCGTCGTAATTGTCGAGGTCGGAGACCAGCGCCACCTGCTCCAGAAAATCAGGGAGAGTGGTGTCGGGGTTCTCCTCCAGCATATTCAGCGCGTTGGATTTCAGCTCGTTGATGTTCTCGATCCTGCCTGTGCCCTCCTCGCCGAGAGCCTGCATCGCCTTTATGTAGCCGGATTTCTCAGCGACCGCGTCGATTAGCTCGTCCAGCCGCAGGGAATCTGCAAGCTCGTCCAGCTCGTCAAAGAGGTTGGCGGCGGCCTTAAGCGCGGCGGATTTCCTTGCGAGGGTCTCAAACTGCGAGGCTTCGCGGCAGACCTCCACCGGGGACATACGCAGCCCCTCGGAAAGCCGGATTATCTCCTCCACTGTCGCTTCGCCTATCCCGCGCTTGGGCTCGTTGATTATCCTGCGGAAGCGCACGGTGTCGTAGGGGTTGTTCAGCACCGCCAGATAGGACATGATGTCCTTTATCTCCTTGCGGTCGTAGAAGCGCAGACCTCCCACGATGGTGTAGGGAATGCCGGAGCGCGCCAGCGTGTTCTCAAAGCTTCTTGACTGGGAGTTTGTGCGGTACAGCAGCGCGTAATCGGTGTAGTGCTTCCCGTTCTTCACGCCGTCAAGGATAGTGTCGGCAACGAAGCGCGCCTCGGATATCTCGCTCTCGAAATTGCAGCATTTTATCTTGTCGCCCTCGCCGAGGTCTGACCACAGCGCCTTGTCCTTGCGCTGCTTGTTGTTGCGGATAACCGCGTTCGCAGCGTTCAGGATATTCTCGGTGGAGCGGTAGTTCTGCTCAAGCCGTATGACCTCGCAGCCGGGATACTGCTTCTCAAAGCTGAGGATATTCTCTATGGTAGCGCCGCGGAAACGGTAGATGGACTGGTCGTCGTCGCCGACAACGCAGAGGTTCCCGTTGTCCCCCGCCAGCAGGGAAATAAGCCTGTACTGCGCAACGTTGGTGTCCTGATACTCGTCCACCATGATGTACTTGTACAGATGGCGGTAGTGGTCGAGCACGTCCGGGAAGTTCTCGAACAGCTTTACGGTGAGGAAGATGATGTCGTCAAAATCCACCGCGCTTGCCGCACGGAGCGCGCTCTGATACAGCGTGTAGACCTCTGCGCACTTCTTGTCCATCAGCTCTCCGGAAGCCTGCGCCATGGGTGCGAATTCCTCTGGGGAGATCATCTGGTCCTTGCAGCGGGAGATCTTATTCTTGAACACCTTGGGGTTGAACACCTTTTCGTCCAGCTCCAGCTTCTTCATCGCGTCCTTTATAACGCGCTTGGAGTCGTCCTCGTCGTAGATGGTGAAGCTGCTCTGATAGCCGAGGTTCTCTATCTCCCGGCGGAGTATCTTCACGCAGGCGGAGTGGAACGTTGACGCGTTTATCTTCTCCGCGCCCTCGCCTATCATGTCGATAAGGCGCTGCTTCAGCTCGCCCGCCGCCTTGTTCGTGAAGGTTATCGCAAGGATATTCCACGGATTCACGGGGTTCACGGAGATTATCTCCGCTAGGCGCTCAGCGTTCTCCGGGGTCTTTTCAAGGCTCGGGAAATCCGCGAGGAACTGCTCCTCCTCCGGGGTTATGCCGCGCTCCTCAGTGTCGAGGTAGGCATTGCCGAATCTCATCATGTTCGCGATACGGTTGCAGAGCACCGTTGTCTTTCCGCTGCCTGCGCCCGCGATTATCAGAACTGCGCCGTTCACCTTGAATACAGCCTTGCGCTGCATTTCGTTCGTCCTTGAGAAAAAGCTGGTAAGCGCATTGCGCTTTAGGGTGTTGTAATCCAAATCTGTTACCTTCCTTTATTTCTTTGACGGCGCCGCAGTGGAAAAATCGTCCTGCGCCGCCGTCCTTATAAAACACGGAAAATGCTGGGCGGCTCTCACCGCCCGGCATTCTCTGGGATATTATCTCTTTATTCGGCGCTGTTGGCTGTGCTGGTCGTCCCGGACTTCACGGAAACGGAGCTTCCGTCAAGTGACACGAACGGATTTACCTCGCTGCCTATCGCCTGCGGAAGTACGCCGTTCCAGTTCTCTATCTTGAGGTAGTCAATGTAGTTCGGGCTCTTTGCGAGCTGCTCCTGCACCGCCTTGATAGAGTAAGCCTCCGCGTCCGCCTTTATCTTCTGGGAGTCTGCGTCCGCCTGCGCCGCTATGACCTTCTGCTTCGCCTCTTCTTCCTTTTCGGCGGTCTTGTTCTGCATTTTCAGCGCGTCCTGCGCAGCGATGACCTTCGCCTGAATGGACTGCTCGAAAGCGTCCTCAAACGCGAGGTTCTCGATGGCGAAAGCTGTAACGATAATTCCCTGCGGCTCGAGGGTCTTTTTCAGGGACTCGTATATCGCGTTCTGAACGTCGGAGCGGTTCTGCACCAGATCCTCAGCCTTTACCTTGCCTATCTCGTCCTTGGAGATCTTCGCAACATTCGGAACGAGCAGCTTGGTTTCAACGTTGTTTATGCCTATGGACCTGATTATCTCGGGGAGCTTGGTGCCGTCATAGTAGTAGTTAAGCTTCAGCCCGAGGTTATCCACGGTCTGCGTGTCGCTGGTGTAGGCGTCCGTCTGGACTGAGTATATCTGCTCGCGGGTGTCCACCTGCTGTATCTCCTCAATGAACGGAATGTGCATATTCAGCCCGGCGGAAAGGTCGCTGGAAACTATCTTTCCGAACTGGTACTTAACGCCGATGTAGCCCTCGTTGACTACCGTGAAGCAGTTGAAAAGCATAACTATCACCAGCAGTGCGATAACTCCGATGAGCACCCACACGCCGTAGCTCTTTTTGCATGAATTGCCCTTGTTTTCTGTTGTGAACTGTGTTGCAGCCATTTTGTCTCCTTATTCAGTGAATTCCGTATCCGGTCGTTTTAATCGTCTCAGACGTTCGGTCCCGCCGTTACAAGCTTGGAATACTGGTCGTCCATCTGGATATTCACGGTATCCCTGCGGCTTATTCCCGCGTTTGCGTAAGCCTGCGTCAGCATGAGCTTTATTCTGTTGATCTGGTTTACCTCGGAAGCGCCGGGGTCGAAATCCACGGCTACGATGTTGCTCTCCGGGTGCTGTCTGCGCAGCTCTCCAATAACGCCCTTGCCGGTGACGTGGTTGGGCAGGCAGGCGAACGGCTGTACGCACACGATGTTCGGAACTCCCTCGCCGATGAGCTCCAGCATTTCCGCTGAAAGGAACCAGCCCTCGCCCGCGATGTTTCCGGGGGATACGATGGAACGCACGGATTCGCGCATTTCAAAGATGTCGCCGGGGCAGCCGAATTTCGTGCCCTTTACCGCGCTGCGGTAGCTCTTTTCCATGAAGCGGAACGCCTTTATCGCCGCGTTCTCCGCGAACTCCTTTTTAAGCGTTGTGTAGAGCAGCTCACGCTTGGTCTTTCCGTGGGAGCAGATGTAGTAGAAGAATCCCATCAGGTCGGGAACTACTACCTCGCAGCCCTCGTTTTCCAGCAGACCGATTATATTGTTGTTTGCCACCGGGTGGAACTTTACAAGGATCTCGCCGACAAGTCCGACGCGCGGCTTCTTTATGTCGAGCACCGGGAACTCCGAGAAGTCCTTGACTATCGCGCGGACGTTCTTGTTGAACCGCGGCAGCGACGTATATTTCAGCTCCGCGCGGAGGAACGTGCGCCACTTTTCGTAGAGCGCGTTCGCGCTTCCCTTTGAAGCCTCGTACGGGCGAACTTTATACAGGCATCTCGACAGTACGTCGCCATAGATTATCGCCATGAACGCGCGTATAGCAAGAGGTATGGTCAGCTTGAAGCCGCTCTGCTTCTCCAGACCTACTACGTTAAGGGAGATAAGCGGGAT
>CALBGD010000211.1 GCA_937893735.1 uncultured Clostridia bacterium
GAACTACGACAACGACCTTGCAGTGGTCAACGGACACTCCTACAAGGATCTGAAATCCAACAACACGAATCTTGCGATACTCTGCTCGCACAATTTCAGCGTGCCGTTCAACCAGCCGATAGAGTACGCGAAAAAGGTCGGAGAGCTCACAAATATGCTCGGAAACGGACACATTATGGTTCAGCGCTTCGGAGATATCCTCGACGGAAAGCGCACATGGGAAAAGGAGCTTTCATTCTCAAACGTAAAGCCCACCCTCCCGGACGCAGTTGCTGGCGACATCACAGCCGCAATGCCCTACCGCACCATGACCAACATCATCAACTTCATCAAGGCGATGGACTGCGTTGTGCCCGGCTTTGCCAGCCGCGAAACGCTCCTGTATTCGCCGGAGCTCAAATTTTACAGCAACCGCATAAAAATGGACGAGCACTTCAACACGAACATTCATGGACTGCACTGCCTCGGCGATTCCAGCGGCTGGACGCGCGGGCTTATGATGGCCTCGGTAATGGGCGTGCTGATGGGCAGAGAGCTTATCTGAGGAGGACGGAAAAATGCAGCTTCTTAAGGACAGGATAAGAAAAGACGGCGTTATAAAAGAGGGAAACGTCCTGAAAGTGGACAGCTTCCTCAATCACCAGATGGATATTGCGCTGATAAACGAAATGGGCAGGGAATTCCGCAGGCTGTTCCCGGATAATAGTATCAACAAGATACTCACCATCGAGGCCTCCGGAATAGGAATCGCGTGCATTACAGCGCAGTACTTCAACAACTGCCCCGTGGTATTCGCGAAAAAGACCCAGAGCATAAACATCGACGGCGAGGTGTACTCTACCCAGATAAAGAGCTTCACCCACGGGCGTACATACGATGTTATCGTGAAGAAAGCTTTCCTGTCGCCGGAGGACAATATCCTGATAATCGATGATTTCCTTGCAAACGGCTGCGCACTCCTCGGGCTCATCGACATCGTGAAGAGCAGCGGCGCAAAGATAGCCGGAGCCGGTATCGTTATAGAAAAGGGATACCAGCAGGGCGGGGAGCTCGTCCGCAGCAAGGGCGTCCGCGTGGAATCCCTTGCAATAATTGACGAAATGGACCCTGTGAACGGCTGCAAATTCCGTGACGATAATTAAGACAAAATTTAACCCCGCTGTTTCTTAAGTGGAAACGGCGGGGCTATTTTATTCATTTACAGCTTGAATCTTCCAACGAGCTGTTTGAGCGTCTCTGCCTGACCTGAAAGCTCCTCGGAAGCCGCCGCGCTCTCCTGCGCGGTCGCGGAATTGGACTGCACCACCCCGGATATCTTGGTAATATCAGCGCTGATGCTTTCTGCCATCTCTTTCTGATGGCTGCACGATTCGGTTATTTCATCAACTATCTGCTTAACAGAAATCGTGTACTCGTTAAGCGTCTTCATAGCCTCGGCAGTCTGATCGGTGATGTCTGCACCGTTTCCAGCCGCGTTTACCGAGCTTTCTATCAGGCGTGTAGTATTTGCAGCAGCCTCTGATGATTTACCTGCAAGAGTTCTTACCTCGTCCGCAACTACCGCGAAGCCCTTTCCGGCCTCCCCTGCCCTTGCGGCCTCGATAGCTGCATTGAGCGCCAGTATGTTCGTCTGGAATGCAATATCCTCAATGACTGAGATGATATCGCTTATCTTTCCGGAGGTCTCGCTTATGCCGTCCATCGCCTTGGTGAGTTCCTGCATTTTCTGGTTGACCTCTTCAACAAAACTTGAGGTCTTTTCCATAAGCTTGCGTGCGGATTCGCAGTTGTCGGCGTTCGCCTGTATCTGCTCTTCAATGTTTGAAAGATTCTTGGCAAGCGCTTCAACAGAAGCACTCTGCTCTACCGAACCCTGCGACAATGTGAGCGCACCCGACGCCACCTGACTGGATCCGGAGCTTACCTGATCTGCGGCATTATAGATATCCGAAATAACCTCCGACAGCTTTTCCTTTATTGTCGAAAGACTGTCTGCAAGCTGTGAGAAATCGCCGGTGTAATACTGAGCATTCTGTCTGGTATCGACCGTCAGGTTTTCGTCCGCAAGCTCCCTGAGTATTCTACCGACATCAGCGGTAGCGTTTTTCAGAGCGGCACTCATGTCTACGATAGCCGTTGCGATGGTTCCTACCTCGTCGGGACTCTTAACCAGATCTTCTACCGCACTTGCAGAACCAAGGTCTATGTGCCCAAGGTTTTCTGCGGCTTTTTCAACGCGCTTAAGCGGGAGCATAAGATTATGAACAACAAGATATACCCACAAAGTAAGTACAGCCATGCTGATAATGCAGATGATGATAAGCTGAATTCTGAGTGAAGAAGCAGACGCTGTGACCTCAGACGTTTTATCCGAAAGAATGAACACCCAGTCATGAGGCTCCATATAATTATATGACGCAATATGTGCCCCGCCATCGTTATAGTTCAGATAGCCGGCCAAAGTGCCGCCGCCCTTTACACTGTTGATGATGTCTTTGATGTAGGATTCCTCGGCGACCGTGGTGATCTTTTCAGTGTCAGGATTAAATATGTACTCGCCCGTGCTGGCATTCAGGAGATAATATTCCGCACTGTCCAGTCCAGTAAGCGGAAGCCTGTCCAGCCTTTCAACAAGTCCGCTTGTGTAAATCGCAATACCGCCTATGCCTATGGGGTTACCGCTTTCATCAAGCACCTCCTTGTACATGGAGATTATCTGCTCTCCGGAAACAGGCGAAACAATGATCCCGGCATTATAAACCCCGTCAGTAGCAAGCAATGCTTCATGGAGCTGATTTCGCTTTTCCTCGTCCGGGCGGGTCACCTTTCCGATGAATTCGGTGTTAGAATGAGTGCGAGTAGTCGTATCCCAGCTGCTGGCATAAATTCCCTCAAGACTGCTGATGTCCTTACTGAAATTTTCTGTGTATTCCTGGGCTGCCGCCACTTTTTCAGGGTCGTCCAGATTTTCAAGGAGGTCATATATCTGCTGGGATTTGAGATATGCTGTCAATGTATCCTCAGTGGACTGAATATAGTTGTTGATTATCTCCGAGCGATCCTTCGCCGCAGTCTCCATATTGTTTATCGCGTCATGCTGCGAGGACGATGAAGCAACATTGTTAACAAATACAAACAGCACTGAAAAAACGATAAGCTGGATAACAAATAAAGTAACCGTTATTCTGAAATCAAGTCCGAACCTTTTATTTTTCTTTTCCATTTTATACCCCAAATTCCAGAACAAGAAAATCTCCTGCTCTTTCCAAACAAACCCGCCACGCGGCTATTCCACACATAAAGTTTAGAAGCCAAAATTCGATAATTTTCTTCTCAATTATTATATACTAAATTTCCTAAAAAGTCAATCCGTTTTTCATCTTAATCCATCTAGAATTATCCGCTATAAAAGCCAATTAATGCCACATATAGCATTTACATAGGAGAAATAATTATCGTCTTTCTTCCACGTCTGGAAGCGAGGTCAACTGTCTGCTTAGTCCCGCCGGGTTTTCCATCGAACACTGCAACAAGCACATCGCACAGATCAACGAGCGCGGAATTGCGCTTCCTCATGCAGTCGGGGGTATATCTTTCGGACAGGCACATCACCTTATCGCATTTCGCGAGGATTTCCCGGTAGCGGCGCTGGTCTTCGGCAGTCCATTTGCACTCCTGACCGCGGCACGGAACTACTGCCGTCAGCCTGACCTCCGGGTGCGCACTGCGCAGCTTCAGAACTGCCTCGGCGCACCAGATGTCCACACCAAGCGCCATTCCGCTGTAAAACTCCGTAGCCCCGCTTTCGTAGAGCTTTTCTATCTGCTTTGATATCCGGCATTTCAGGTCAGCACACATAGGGTCGTCCTCTCCGAAAAATGGAAGCTTCTGCGGGCGATATCCTGTAAACGATACTCTGTACATATTTTCACCTCTCTGTGAATGTTATCTATATTGTACTACATTCAATGCCAAATGTCAAGCACTTTTTCACATTTTTTCTTTTAGTGAACGCAAAAGCATATAAAAATGCCCACCGCATTTGCGGTGGGCATCATTTTATCAAGAAATCAGATTACTTTCTGGACTTCTTAGCGATGAGCATTACGCCGCCAGCAACAACAGCAGCGCCAACAGCAGCAGCTACGCCAGCAACACCGGTGTCAGGAGAGCCCTTGCCGTCCTCAGCAGGAGCAACTACCTCAACAGTGGTCTCCTCAACGGTCTCAGCGTCAGCAGTAGCTGCTTCGGCAGTGTCAGCCTCAGCAGTTGTAACAACAGCCTCAGCAGTGGAATCAGTAGAAATAGCTACAACCTCGCCTGTAACCTCAGCGGTCTCAGCAGATGCAGCTACGGTAGTAGCAGCCATTGCAGCAACAACAGCGGCAGTAACAACGATCTTAGAAATCTTCATGATAAGTACCTCTTTTGTTCAAATATTTATCGGATTTTTACCGATATTTCTTTTTACGGTTGTATTTTAACACTTTTCTTTGAGATTGTCAAGCACTTTGCCCAAAAAACCAGTGTACAAATTATACAAAACTCATAAACTATCAGCTTGTTTTTTTCACATTAAAATGTTGAAAACTCCCAAATGCAAGGAAAAAACAAGCAAAAAGGCGGACGACAATTCAAAATACCACGCGAAATCCGTAATGCCGATACAAATGCTCTGACGCTCCATTTGAAAACTTCCGTATAAGCAAAACCGGCGCCGCTTGTCACACGGCGCCGGTATGATGTCTATTTGCGTCAGTCGGCTTATCAGTCGATATCAGCCGCAATGTCGATGTTTTCACCTGTAAGGCCTATGTAGGCCCCGTCGCTGGCCTCGCTGGCGTCCTTATGCGCAAGGAGCCACTTGTTGCAGGCCCTGAGCCGCTTGTCTTCATCGTTCTTTGCAGTGATATTCGGCATAGCGCCGTTTGTGCCCTTCGGGAGTGCGATCACTACCTTAAATCCGTCTGCCTTCTTCGCGCTGCACGGTGCATAGTGGAGGGTCGTTTCGTAAACCTCGACCACCTGACCAGCGCTTGCCCTGAAAGCCTTTACCTTTGAGGTATCCAGCTTCCCGTCAACGATATCATCAGCCTTTGCAACAAGCAGAATGAAGTCGCGAAGACCGATGTTAAGCTCGCTGTCGCGGTGATATTCGAGGCAGTTGAGCTTCGTGTTGTGACCGTTGCACCAGCCGAGCTGTATCGGCATTCCGCCGTATGCGTTGTTCTGTAACATTCCGAACACTGCCGTGCTCTCAAGAGATGCCTCGCTCATAACGTACTCAACGCCGTCGGGAAGCGGAGTTGTTTCGTCGAGCGCCTTTAAAAGACATGAGGTGTCGTATCCCTCAAGAACCTTTCCGTAGGGAGCAAATTCCTTATCAAGAACAGAATAGATTTTCATTTTTATAGCGTCCTTTCGTAACTTAATTTACTATATTAGATGATACCACAAATCAGGAATTTTGTCAACATTTATTTCTCCTGCGGCTTGGTATTTGACACATTAACCGAAAAATGATATAATTAGTCCAGGAATGGAAAAAACTCACCCAAGAGGGTGATGATATTGAATGAGGTGAAATAATGGGAGAGTATGTCAGACCGGCGCCTGCTTTCAGAAAGCTGGACGCAGCCAGGCTCCTGAAACAGGGAGTTTACATCTACGGAAGCTCCGGATTCGGAAAGACCGAGCTCATAAAGCAGTACCTGAAAAATCAGAAGTACATCTACATACCCTGCACTCAGGACAATTGCGACCTTTCAGTGATTCCAGAAAACTGCACAGACCCAGTCGTAATAGACAATGTAAACGCCATTCAGGACGCTGAGCTCAGGGGCGACATAATCTCGCTGTTTTCTAAACTCCACTGCTGGATAATCATTTCCGGCAGAAGCAGAATGCCGAGCTGGCTTTTCGATACCTTTATAAGACGCAGCATGATGCTCATTACAGAAGAGGACATAGCCCTGACCCGTGAGGACATAGACAAATATATGCGCTCGTCCGGGCTTATTCTCAGCGAAAAGGAGCTCAGCTATCTGTACAAGTGCAGCTACGGAAACCTCATCGGCGTAAAATACACCGAACAGTGTATGCTCTCCGGCGCTGCGCTGGACGAGGAGCTTTATCAGAAAAACATAGTTCTCGTCATGAGGTACTTTGAGGAAACAATTGTCAGCACGCTAAATACGGAAGTCACAGAAATGCTGCTGAAAGTCAGCATTCCGGACGATTTCACCGAGCAGCTCGCCATCATGCTCACGGGAAACACCGGGATATCACGGGTGATAGAGCTTGCTATGGATTCCGGAAACTTCATGACCAAAACTGGCGATGTGTACACCATTCGCCCGGAATTCCTCGGCTCGCTCCGAAATAAGGCGTCAAAGGAGTACCCGCTTGAGGAAATAAAGCAGTACTCGCTTCTTGCTGGCGCT
Organism: uncultured Clostridia bacterium; assembly: GCA_937893735.1. GTDB lineage: Bacteria > Bacillota > Clostridia > Oscillospirales > Ruminococcaceae > CAG-115. The sequence goes on from CALBGD010000211.1 coordinate 6,444, forward strand.
TACTACGAATCCAACAACGAAGACAACAAAGCGCTGGAGATATACGCGAGATACGGCAGCTCCAGCCGCATAAAGGAGCTTCTGCTGCGCAATTCCCGGAAGAATGCCGAATCCGGCTATTACATCGAGATGAAGAAATACTACCTCATGCTTTCCGAGAATGATATCGCAAGCTCCGTATATCTGATGGCGGCAATGGCGCTTCTGTACTCTATGATAATGGATTTCGAGAAAAGCGAATACTGGTATGAACGCCTAGTACAGTACCGCGACGCTTCCACCGGTGCAAAAAAGCGGGAGGCGATAGCCCAGATAGCCTACCTCGACGTTGCCCTGCCCGGACGCGGAAGCAAGAATATCCTCGAAATAATCAGGAGCTGCCACGCACTGCTTAAAGACCGCTCTATCCCGGTGCCGGAGTTCTCCCTGACAAGCAACCTGCCCTCGATAATGAACGGCGGAAAGGATTTCTGCGACTGGAGCAGGCGCGACAAGGAAATTGCCGCGTTCGCCGGAAAGCTGATATGCTCGTTCCTCGGCAAGTACGGCATAGGGCTAGTAAACGCCGCCCTTGCCGAAAGCTTGTTTGAAAAAGGCGGAGACCCTTACGAGATCCTTGCAATGTCCACATCGGCAAAGCTGGAAGCGGAGGCAGGCGGTAAGCTGGAGCTCCGGTTCGCCGCAAACGCCGTAATGATAAGACAGCACCTTTTTCTTGGAAATCCGGACGCCGCCAAGGATCTGCTGAATTCCTTTGAGCGTACGGTAAAAGCCGAGAAAATGCGGAAGCTCCAGCCGTCAATAGACACCATGCGCTGCCGTATAGCACTCATGGAGGGCGAAGAAAACATCGTGGAAAAATGGCTCAGAAATTCTCCCGACGAAAACGAAGGGTTTATCGCTCTGGACCGCTACCAGTATCTCACAAAGATAAGATGCTATATCCGTTACGGCGAGCTGGCAAAGGCGTATTCCCTGATAGCCACCATGAAGCTTTATGCTGAAAAATGCGACCGCAAATTCATATCCATGGAGGTCTCGCTTCTGGAAGCGATAGTAAAATACCGCCACAATGACGACTGGAAAGAGGGATTCATTAAAACTCTTGAGCGGATATGCGAGTACGATTTTGTCCCGATAATTTCCC
>CALBGD010000212.1 GCA_937893735.1 uncultured Clostridia bacterium
GGACCTTATCCATGCACTGCTGAACGGGCATATCGACCGCTCCTACGACTTCTTTGAGCCGGCTTTCCGCGGACATTACAACATTATCCGCAAGATGGTAAGGCTGCTTTCGATAGAGATAGGCGCCTCCGTAAACGAGGACAGCGCGGAGCTTGCATTCCTGCTTCGCGGCAAGCCGCAGATGAAGCGCTACATCTCCGCCCTTAACCGTATGACCCTTGATATCTGGGGGAGCTGCGTTTCAAGGGAATCCGCCAACAGGAGCCGCGGCGCGTACATCGGCACATACATATTCAAGCAGTCTCCGCTGCTTGCATTCGACCAGCCGGTAGACGTTAAGCTCCCGGAGGGCACCGAATCATTCTGCGGCAACAAATGGCGCCGCCGTACCATGGAGGATTCTTTCCTGCGCAGCGGCGACGCGGACATAAAAAACAGCGAATCCCGCTGGATACTTCTGGATTTCTACGACCTGATAAGCCGCATGGCTGAATACAAGGGCGGGCTTTTCGAGATAGACGATTTCATTCTGCGGACGGATTTCTACAAGAGCATACAGCCGGAGTGCCGCGAGTGCTATCTTTTTGAAAAGCGCGACATGAAATTCTGCTTTGAGATGATGACCCGCTTCGCCAAGATGATACTTGAAAAGTACGGCGAGCACATCATTCTGATAAAGACCGAGCCCAAGAATATGTACATCGACCTCGATTATCGGCTTAAACCGCTTGAGGACGATGGAATGTTCGAGATAAAGAAAAAGTTTATTTCGCTGTGCGAGGAGCGCTTTGCGAGCGTTACCGGGTGCTATGTGATAGATATATCCAAGCACTTCTATTCCTCGGACAGCTTCCCGCTGGGCGGCGCGCATATCGTGCACTATGAGGACGAATTCTACCGCCAGACCGGCGAGTATATCACAGAGATAATCAGCGGAAGCAGCAGGCGTGTATTCAGCACGGTTGACGACAATTACCTGCTGCTGAGGAATCTGAAGCTCAACAGATAAAACGAGAGGGGGTGTTTTCCGTGGAATACAGAATAAAACGGCGCAGTCTTGCGGTATTGCTGGCTATTGCGCTGCTTTCCGGCTGTGCTCCTGCGGAAAGCCCCCGCACTGTTATTACCGCAGAAACGCCTTCATCAACTGTCGAAGCAGTTTCGCTGGAGCAGCAGGAGACCTCCGCGCCGGAAACGGCTCAGAGCACCGCCGAAACTGAGCAGTCATCAGCCGAGATGACCCAGACTGTCCCGGCGACAGAGGAAAATTCCACTGTACAGGCAGCGCAGATAACTTCCGAGGATTCAGCAGAAGCGCCCCCGGAGCCGGATATCCCGGCACAGACGACCGTAACGACCGTCCAGACGACTCAGCCGCCGGCAACGACCGCATCGACTACCCAGCCGCCTCCCGCAGAGCCGGTCAAGGTAGTTATCCCGGACGTGAGGGTGCCGCTGTCGCCGGGCACGGAAACGATATCCGAGGGTCCCGCCGTTGTTGATTACAGCAATTCGGCGGACGGGTATATTTCAGTGTGCTGGGCGGATTCCGGCAAGCGCGTAAAGCTGCGGCTCACATACGGGGACAAGGTTTATGACCACGATGTTTCCGGCGGGGGAGCGACCGAATACTTCCCGATATCCTGCGGCAGCGGGGACTACACGGTACAGCTCTATGAGCAGACCGAGGGCAACAAGTACCGCAAGGCTCTGGAGCAGCAGATAACCGTGAAGCTTAAAAGTGATGTTTCGCCGTTCCTGTATCCCAACAAATATGTGGATTTCAGCAGGAAGTCCGAATGCGTCCGCAAGGCGGCGGAGCTTTGCGCCGGTAAAACCGACGAGATAGAGAAGCTGGCGGCGATATTCCAGTGGATAACCGACAGTGTGACATATGACAAGCAGCTTGCGGCAACGGTGCAGAGCGGATATGTCCCGGATCCCGACCGCACTCTTGAAAAGAAAACCGGAATATGCTTCGACTACGCCTCGCTTATGGCGGCGATGACGCGCTCGCAGGATATCCCGACGAGGCTTGTCATAGGCTACGCGGCGGATAATATCTATCACGCGTGGAACGAGGTCTATACCAGCGAGACCGGCTGGATAACCCCGGAGCTGCTGCTGTCAAAGCGCGGCTACAACATAACTGACGCAACATTCTATGCCGGTTCCTCCGACAAGGAGAAGATATCGGCTTATATATCTGACAGCGGGAATTACTCCGCGCTGTACTACTATTGACCCGGAGGTGCGCTAAATGCGAAACAAAAGGCTGAATTACGCGCAGGTGGAATTTATCTGCGAGCAGCTTTCGATGATACTTGGCTCAGGCATGAGCATTCCGGACGGATTGTCGCTGCTGTGCGATGATACTTCTGACCGGCAGCTCACGGAGGTATGCAGGGCGATAGCCGCAGAGACCGAAAAGGGAGTTCCGCTTTCCGAAGCGGTAAGGGGTACGGGCTCATTCCCGGATTACGCGGCGGATATGATATATCTCGGCGAGCTCAGCGGTAAGCTGGACGATGTACTGAGGGGTCTGGCGGAATATTACGAGGAGCGTGATGATATCCGCAGAATGCTGCGCTCTGCCGTGCTTCACCCGATGGTGCTGCTTCTGATGATGACGGTAGTAATAATCGTGCTGGTGCTTGTGGTTATCCCGATGTTCGGAGATATATTCTCGCAGTTTGACAGCTCCGTCAGCGCTGCTGTGCAGAAAACGATCGATCTCGCGTATAATTCCGGTATTGTCATTATGATCGTGCTGCTGGCGATAATCGCGGTCTCCGGAGTTACGGCGCTGCTTTCCGTAACCAAGAAAACCGGCGGCACTCTGCGGAGATTTGCAGCGGCGTTCCCGCTTACCCGTGGTATATCAGAGAAGCTGTCCCTCGCGGAGCTCACCCGTGCGATAAGCATTACGGTTTCTGCGGGAGTTTCTCCTGCGGAAATGCTGACCCACGCAAATCTGCGGAGCTTTATCCGGGACAGGCGGCTTGCTGAGAAATTCGATATCTGCGAAAAGCGCGTGTTTGACGGCGAGGGATTCCCGCAGGCTCTGGAGGAGAGCGGGCTGCTGCCTCCGCTTTATGCGAAGTCTCTGCGGCTCGCATACGATTCCGGCAGATTTGAAGAGGTCTGGAGAAAGATAAGCGGCAATTACAGCGAGGAAGCCTCACGCAGCCTTGTTAACCTGACTGCGGTCATCGAGCCCGCCATAATCGTTATACTCGGCGTGCTGATAGGCGCGATACTCCTTATGCTGATGATACCGCTGATGAACATAATGTCTGTGCTGGGGTGAGCATGATGAAGAAATCTGACGGTATCAGGGCGGCAGCCCCGGTGATACTTGGAGTCGTTCTGTTTGCGGCAATGGTAGTCTGGCTGATAGCCGCAGTCGGGAACGCCTCAGCAGCTACCGACGAGGAGCGGCTGGAGCAGGTGCGGCAGTCCGTGGAAAACGGCATAACGCTGTGCTACGCCGTTGAGGGCGCATATCCCGAGAAGCTGGACCATCTGACCGAGAATTACGGCGTGGTCATCAACGAGGAAAAATACCTCGTGCATTACGAGTGCTTTGCGGCGAATGTACGTCCGACAGTCACGGTGATTCGGAGGGATAACTGATATGGCAGGCAGAAAAAGTCTTGACAGCCGCGGGCGCACCATGGCGGACACCGCCTCGGCTGTGGGAAGTATGCTGCTTTTCGTGCTTTTCGCGCTGTGTATGCTGATGGCGGTCGCAGTTGCTGCGGATACATACAGCCGCATAAAGAATGGATACCAGCAGTCGCTTGGCGCGGCGGCTTCTATAAAATATGTTTCAAACAAGCTTCGCTCGGCGGACAGCGTAACTCTGCTGGACAGTGGTGCGGCGGTTGTCAGCGGGGATATGGTCAGCGTGATATACTGCGACGGCGGGCTCTATGAGAAGAGCTCCGTCATCGGTGACGACATTTCTCCGGCAGGCGGCGATAAAATATCCGATATTGATTCAATGAGCATTACGGAGCACGATGGACTGTACGAAATAACGGTGAGCAGCGGGGGGCAGACCTCCTCAATGCTTGTGCGGAAAGGGTGAGGGAACTGAAGGCTTACAGAAAGACCAGTCATCTGCTGTTTGCTGAAATGGTGATAGCGCTGCTGTTTTTCATCATTTCGTTCGCTGTAATAATTCGAATATTTGCGGCAGCGGACGGCATGGAACGCCGTGAGCGCCGCCGCGAGCAGGCTTCACTCTGCGCACAGTCCATCGCCGAGGCGTATTCTGTGAGCGGAAACGCGGAAACCGCGCTGGAGCTTGTACTCGGGAGCGGCGTACAGTATTCCGGCGACGGCACGATAGGGCTTGACAGCTCAATGAAGCCCTCCGGCCAGCCGGAGGTAACGCTCAGCCTTGCTGAAAACCGCCGTGAGCTTTCCGCAGGCGTGTATTCTCAGCTTTCCATTTGCTTCATAGCTGACGGCGAGGAGCTTTACACGCTGGATTGCGGCGCATACATTCCGGAGGGAGGTGCCGCAGTTGGATAAAAAGCCAAAATTCGGCAGCACGGTCGGGGTCGGATATATCTCGATAATGCTGATTTTTACCGTGATATGCCTGACGATCTTTGCAGTGCTGAGCTTTCAGGCGGCGTATTCCGACAGCAGCCTGATAAGCCGCAGCGAAAGCTTCGCTCAACAGTATTACACGGCGGATTCAAGGGCAAAGGAAATACTTGCGGAACTTGACAGCGCGGCATACGAGGCTTCTCAGGAGTTTGACTTTGCGGAAGCGTTTGTACAGTCGGTGTCGGAGCTTGACGGCGTGAATGCGGAGCGGACTCTTGGCGGCGTCCGGACGGATTATTCCGTAGAAATAAACGACAGGCAGAGCCTTGCGGTGAGCGTGCTGTTTTACAGCGCTACAACTGACAGGAGATATGATATCCTCAGTTGGCAGAACATAACGAATGACACATCTGACGATTCCCACCAGAACGTCTGGGACGGCGGAGATCTTGCGGTCTGAAAGGTAAAGGTGCATAATGGATATTCTTGACATACTCAGAACGGCGGCAGAAAATCAGGCGGCGGACATATTCATCGTGTCCGGAGCGGCGCTGAGCTACAAGGCGCAGGGCAGAATGTACCGGATAGACGAATCACCGCTGAATCCGGACGACACCAAGCGGCTTGTGCTCCAGATATTCGAGCTGGCAAAGCAGAATGTGGACGAAAAATCCCTGCCTGAACGCGAAAAGGACTTTTCGCTTTCGGTCGCTGGCATAGGAAGATTCCGCGCGAATATATATAAACAGCGCAGTTCATATTCAGCGGTGCTGAGGTATGTCCCTTTTGAGCTACCGGACGCGCAGAAGCTGGGTATCCCCGAGCAGGTAATGGAGCTCAGCGACAGCAAGAGCGGGATCGTGCTTATCACCGGAGTAGCCAGCAGCGGAAAATCCACCACGCTTTCATGCATACTGAATCGAATCAACCAAACGCGCAGCGGGCATATAATAACGATAGAAGATCCTATTGAATTCCTCCACAAGCACAACCGCTGTATAGTCAGCCAGCGTGAAATAAACATCGACACGGACAGCTACATCGACGCGCTGAGGGCGGCTCTGCGCCAGTCCCCGGACGTTATCCTGCTCGGTGAGATGAGGGACTACGAGACCATCAGCGTTGCAATGACCGCCGCCGAAACGGGTCAGCTTGTGCTTTCCACTCTGCATACGCTGGGAGCTGCCAACACTATCGACAGAATAATCGATGTGTTCCCGATAAATCAGCAGCACCAGATACGCGTGCAGCTTTCCATGGTGCTGAATGCTGTGGTATGCCAGCAGCTTCTTCCGTCCGTGGACGGAGGGCTTATCCCGGCGTTTGAGATAATGACCACCAACAGTGCGATCCGCACGCTTATCCGTGACGGAAAGACCCATCAGATCGACACGATACTTCAGTCCTCCAGCGGAATGCAGACGATGGACAGCTGTATCGCCGGGCTTTTCCGGGAGGGCAGGATAACAGCACAGACGGCCATTGATCACGCGTATAATCCGGATATAATGGCAAAACGGGTTATGTAAATTCCTGATAAAACGATATTACTTATGCATTATTGAGATGAATGGCACTGCAATGCGGTTCTTAATAGATAAAACTAATGTGCTTTAACTTGGTTGACAACTATTTGTACGCTTGACAAATGAAATATGACAGTGTATAATTACAATATGGATAAATATAGGGTGAACTGTATATAATAGCAGGTTATGCCCTTTTTCATGCGGAATGCATATGAACAGAAGGAGGTTGATTATATGAGCGAGAACAAGCGCAGACACGGCAAGTCCGCGGCTATGCTGGCTTTTGCAGCATCACTGCTTGCAGCAAATGCGGTTTCTGTTATGGCAGCGGCTGAGGAGACCTCCGGCAGCGATGTCGTGCAGAACCCTAATCTCGTCAGCACAGAGCACACCGGTGCGCTCCCGGCTTATAACAAGATCACAGATAACGTTTACTCTGCGACCAGAAAGTCGTTCGAGGTAAAGGCGTTTTATGATGTCCTGAACAAGGTCAAGGATTTCGGAGTTTATGTAAACGCTGCGAACAGCTCCGGACATTTTGAGGGTAATTCCTGCGTGGGCAGCATAAATACGGTAGAGCAGCGCTACAATGCCTGCAGCCAGACTATGCTGAACGGCAAGTTCACTACCTATTTTGAAACTGCCCCGAGCGACACGACGATAAAATTCACTAATCTTCCAGATGGGACTAAATTTGAGCTGGTGCTCGGTTTTGACTACGAAATTTCCAATACTGATAACGGCAACAGACCCGGCTTTAAGGCAGGCGGTATTCAGTATGAGATCCTCGGAGTTAACAGGAATAACATCTCAATCAGACGTGCGACCGCTGCTGACGCGGACCTGAAGATCAAGGAAAACCTCGACGCGCTTGCGGCTACCGGAGAGAAGCTCATTTCCGCTGTTGACAAAGTGAACGGTGTGTCTGTTGGAAACACATTTGAGGACGCATACAATGCTATTTCCAGCGGCAGTGTTGAGGCGGGCGATACCCTTATCGTCAATGTTGATGCCAATGACCTGAAAAATTCCAACAACTTCCATAGCAAGGTTGAGAAGCTCCTCCTTGAAAACAACGGCGTAAGCGTGATCCTGAATGTTGATACTGAGGGATTTAACGATACGATATGGCTGAATAATATCAACAATGTTGTCTTTGAGCAGTCATGCGCGAATGTCATCTGGAATTTCGGAGGATTCAGCGGCAGGATAGTTGCGCCTGCCGGTGGAATCATCGTCGCGCCATATGCAACGGTTTCCACCAAGGATACCGGCGCTGCAAACGGGGCAATAATTGCGGATACATTTGATCAGGGCAATGAGATACATCAGGTAACGCGCGGAGATTATCACATCGATGTTGATGATGAAGACGATGACGACAGCGATACTCCTGTAACACCAGATCCTGACGACGGTGACGATGAATCTGATTCGGACACCGATACAGATACTGACACAGATACAGACACCGATACGGATACCGACACCGACACGGACACTGACACAGACACAGATACCGATACTGATACAGACACCGATACCGACACGGATACAGACACAGATACCGATACGGACACTGATACCGACACGGACACTGACACAGACACAGATACAGACACTGATACTGATACCGATACCGATACGGACACTGACACCGATACCGATACGGACACTGATACCGATACCGATACGGACACTGATACCGATACGGATACAGACACAGATACGGATACCGATACGGACACAGATACTGATACAGATACGGATACAGATACCGATACTGACACAGACACGGATACGGACACTGATACAGATACCGATACAGACACAGATACGGATACCGACACCGATACGGACACAGATACCGATACGGACACAGATACAGATACCGATACTGACACAGATACTGATAAGGATACAGATACGGATACAGATACCGACACTGATACAGATACCGATACAGACACAGATA
>CALBGD010000213.1 GCA_937893735.1 uncultured Clostridia bacterium
AGAACTTGATTTGCAGCATTGTCTTTGAGCTGCTTGCCTACACCGCCGAAAAGGAACGCCGCAAAATCCGCATTCGCCAGTCCGAGGGAATCAGGCTAGCGCTCGCCAGGGGCGTGAAATTCGGCAGACCCGAAACAACGCTCCCCGACAATTACGCCGAGGTGATTGACCTGTGGCAGTCTGGCAGCATTACAGCTGTGGAAGCAATGAAACGCCTTGACATGAAGAAAACCACATTCTACAAATTTGCTCGCAGGCTGACGAACAAATGATTATCAGCGGCTAGCCGCTTTTATATAGATCGACCGGTGCTTCATATGGTGGAGCACCGGTTTTTTGTATTGACAATGGATAGATTTTGTAATATAATCAATATAGAGTTGTGATATTTCATTATGGCTGAAAAAGAATAAGGAGAACAAATAGCATGAAGAAAAATAATAATACCTCCGAACTTGATGATCTCCTTGCAAATGTAGAAGATATTGATTTTGGCTTTGAAGACGATACTATATCTGATACAGATGAATCGGACGAGAGCGAAGAAGATGACTTACCGGAAGATTTTTTTGACGATGATTCTGAAGAAAATGATCTGTATGAACCAGATGGTACACCGAAGAAACATTCCTTTGTGGTCGGTGACAAGGTAATGACATCTATCTTTCCGGAGCGCTTTTTTGATTCCGATTATGAAATGAACACGAATGAGAAATTATATATCATTGATTGTTCAAAAGAGTGGGCGCAGGCCCGTCAGGAATATGATAATCTCATGGAAGAATACTACCTCCGGACTGAAAAAGCAAACCAGCTTACTGAGAGCAATAATCCTCCATGTTTTGAAGTCAGAGATGAGCCTGCTGATAAAGTGGCTAGGATAAAGTTTCGATTTTTTAGTATACTGGGCGATTTTGACAAAAGCAACACTGATATTATCTTAAAGGACTATCCGGTGGATATCAGCCGGGAATGTGTCAGCAATGTGATTTTTGATAAAATTAAGAGCAGGGATATCAAGATAAGAAATCCTCTGAAGATAACCGGTTTCATCGAAGATACTGCCTTTTCCTATTGGGCGGTAAAACCTATTATATATCATCGTAAGGTCAATGGCAGAGAAGAATTATTCAACTATTATGAGATTTACTCCAGAAATAACGTACGTTGTGTGATATGTCCTCCACAGAGTCTGAAAAAGGTCCTGGAATCAAGCGGCAGCGACTATGATTATTCCATAATTTCAAGGCAGATAATCGAGAGTGAAAAAATACTCCAGCCTGAATCAGTCGAACGCTCGTTTGGTTTCCGTTGGTTCAGAAATATGCTGCCGATAAATGAAACGACCGCACTCTCTGACGCTGAGACAGAAATACTCGTCGGGCTGCCCCGTGGAACTCAGAAACTCTTTTTTTCGATTTTAGGATATTCCGTGCTGTCTCTGTTTGTTCCGGATATGGGGGAATATGATGAGCCGCCTAAGGTAGTTGCGGGTAACATAGTTGCGCAGACTTCTCAGGTAAAGGATATCATTTCGGCTGTTTCTGCTTGTTTTGTATCAGCCGGAGGCAGCGACCTAATTAAGCCAAAGTACCTTTCTCTCAAACCGGACGAGTCCCTGAATTTCCAGAATTGCGAGCGCCGCCTTATCGTGATCGATACGACAGGTATGCGTGGCAGGGATAAGGAGCAGAAACTCTTTCAGACGATACTTGATGATTATATACGATATGCGGAGCAAAAGATCGTTCCGGTTGCATATCCTGATATAGGGTGGCTGCCTCTGGTGATCAGTACCGAGGAACGTGACGAGCGATTCTACAATATTGATATTCAAAGCGCAGATTTATCAATGGTTACAGAGGTTACAGCAGTGTTACGAAAGCTGTATCGCAACGCCCTTGTGGGGATATCCGAAAGTGGTTTTACCAGGCTGCGTGAAACTGTAATTGCATGGGCTGATGAGAAAGTGACCGAGCGGAACGCCACTGGGGCATACAGCTCCAGATACAAGAGTATGCCGGATTTCCTGTATGCCTGCTGCAGGTATTGCGTCGCCGGTAATGATGAATTGATTCAGACGGTTCATAATGTCATGTATGATGCTACCGGGGATTGGCCTGAGCATATGGGCGGCTCTTCTCAGAAAGATGAGAGGTATCTCAAAATTGCTGATTTGATCAACGAACAACTTCAGAAAGGCATTATTTCCGATGAGCAGAAAGGCGATGATTGCAAAAATGCCGCATTCCGTTATTTGCATAAGGGAACACCGTGTGTATGCCTGGGAGAGCGGTATATTGACGGGTTGATTAATTTGTTGAGTATATCCGGTTATCATGCAAAAGATTTCATTCAGCATTGCGCCGAATATAATATACTGAAAGACGGGCAGCGGAATATAACTGTAAAATTCAACGGAAGACCCAGCCGATTCACGGCAATTGATATTTCTAAGATGTAATCAAAACTGGCATTACCGATGATGGTAATGCCAGTTTTGTTGTATCATCTGGTAAATTTCATGCTGCAACCGACGCAGTGACCGAATGTGTTTAGAAGTATGCAATGCCAGCAATAATGCGGAGTTACACGGTTACAAGGTTGCAGCTATTTTTTGAAATATATATATCCAGAATACGAATATCAACCTGCCTTTAGGAAGATTCCCAGAGTTAGATTTCAATTTGTTGCTTGCCTTTGTGCCCGGGGTTCCGGAATAGCCGTCTGTAATAATATTCTATGTGAGTATGAACACTGTATGTAGCCTCTGTTATGTGCGTCTCATTCCGGGTATTCTGATTTCCTGCTGCCTTTTAATTATGTAAGGCGTACCATAAATTATAATTCGGGCTGCTTTTCGTGAATCTCTGCGTTTGTCAGAGCCATTCAAACATACTGGGCAGATCACAAATATCTTTCTTTGCCGGGAGCGGCACCGGGTTCACCCCGATATTTTCAAACTTGTCTATCATTTTATGATAGGCCCTGCTGTCCAGCTTTGGATCCTCCTGTTCCAGGGCACGACGTGCATTGAACATCCCGTGCTTCTGTGCAACGAGTTCGGAAAACCTGCACATTCTATTTCGCATTTTTTTCCTGTTCACCTGTTCGCATATGAGGCGGTTGACCTCGTTTAGCTTATAGCTTGCTCCGTCAACTATAAACTTAGACAATACCTCATAAAGCAGGTCGCCGCTGTTATTTATAAACCAGAGCAGCGTATCTGAATTCGTCAGGGTAATTTCATGCTTACGCTTAATTGTATTTACGTTGAGAATGCGGTATTCTGCCCGCAGTATTCCGTGAGCCTCATCGCTTGGGTGACCGATTTTCTCAAGCTGCCGCTCTTTGTCATACAGGGATAGTTCAGCAACGCCGCTTCTGGATCTGGCAGTAAATCCGGCGACCTTATCAAACCTTTTTCCGTATTCTTTTTTACCATAGACCTTATAAGATTTTGTCGCGCCAGCACGATACATCTGCCTGATATACGCTGATACCAGTTCTGCACTCCCTACGTCTATATTACTGCAGATATCAACTCTGGACAGCTTTAATCTGTTTATTTCAAATTCATCGCCCAGCCAGCTGCTGAGCTGCCAGTTTACCATTTCAATAGCTTCCTGGGCGTTGCTTTCGTTGATTATCTTTACAAGCCCGTCTGCTACCAGTACTTTTTGAAGATTTACTATGAATTTTATATAATAATCATTGTGGTTCGCTATGAGGTGAACCTGAATTCCAAGCCCCATAAATTTAAGCACCCTATGGCATTTATAGCCCGGATTATTGCTTCTGTCGTAGAATATCTTATATCCTTCTTTCTGGCAATCGGCTTGTGCACGGTCCAGGAACTCCTGATATTTCAGGTATCCGTTTTCGCCTTTGCCAAATGATTTTCTGAGTTCAAATGTGTGTATGCTCATTTTCTTTCTCCTCAATATATAGTAGTAAAAATATACACTTTAGTGGAAGAGCGCCCGCTTATGACACAGCGATGCCGCACTCATAGGCGTTTTGTTCTGAAACCACCTGTGCATTTACTACGATGTATGGAGGAGAATATTTTTATATAGGATAGAAAAATCCGCCCTGTTTAATATCAGAGCGGATAGTGTTTTGTATTCAGGAGTTCTTATTTTCGCTCCAGGTTCAGAAGAGTTTTGTATTCGTCTGAATTGAGCATTGCCGGCCGTGGCAGAACTGCCGGAATCAGGTCAGAGGGAAATTTCAGCGGACTGTCGGCGCTGTAAAAGGTCTTTAAGAAGTAGTCGGTGTATGGACTGGTATTTCTGTAATATCTGCGCTTGATAATATAGAGACTCTCGGAAAATAATCTGTTGATCGTTTCTGTATTCCTGAATGAAGGGTTTATTGGCTCGCTTGCGGGTTTGGATAAGTTTATGGTATCCAGCATTTCTTTATATGGAGAGCGCACCGATAACTTACCCAGAAAGCCAGCAAGCTCGCCAAATGAAATGTTATTTTTAACCAGACTATATGATAATGTGAAAATGACCGGATAGTAAATATAATTAAGCAGGTCAACGCTTTCACGACACGCCATAAAGCTTGAATCATAGTTCGTCATTTGAGATGAGATTTCTTCGTTATGCAGCGGTGTGTGGTAAAGCGTGGTAGCTTGATCTTTCTTTTTTACATAATTGAATAGCTTGCCTGTATAGAACACATTGTCAAGAGTGGCAATGCTCAGCAGCTGATTATAATCCAGCTCATACTCCTCTGGAGCACTGTCAATAAGATCAAAGACCTCCCGGTAAAAATTAAAATGATATATTCTTTCTGATAAATAATCGTTGATCAGCGTTATCCCGTTGATATCTTTTATATCGAGTTCTGATTCTGGGCTGATTTTATCCAGGTTGTCAAAAATCTTCTTGTAGGTGTTGCAATATTTTGTATAAAACGTATTGAAATTGGCCGAAGAATAGCCACCGGAGTAATTTGTAATAGTTACCTGGCTGGAATTTATTCTTGCTTTATAGCTTTCGTTCATCAGTTCCATCATGGAACGGGTTGTTTCGTTATCTGACACGCTGTTTAGCATGATGAACCGTGCGTCCTTTTTGATATCGGGACAATCGTAGATATTTTTATATGGACTGATATTAATGGTTTTAAGCGAGGAAAACTGAATCGGCGCAAATATCACTCTGATCGGGAGTGATACATTCTGAGGGAGTGTATCTGTCACAGTAAAAATCCTGTGCAGGAAACATTTCTTAAACAGTCTGGTGTTCGTTTTGCTGTCTATATTTATATTCGTTGCATTTTCTATCAGAGAGCAGCGTACTGTGGAATTCGAAAGTTCTTCTGCTGCTTTCTGAAGCAGCAGTTTGACTATGAGATATAGCAGGTCTGCATTGATCTCTTGAATTTCATAGAGCTTGTCGGAGTCTTTTCCACAGATGATTTTCCTGGAATCCACGATGATGTTTTTGAGTATCATCAGGAGAACATATTCATTATGGCTCAGAACGTCTATATTAAAAAACATTGACAGCTCTTCTTCTATAAGATGAATATTACCCGGATCGTTCACCATGTCAGAATACAAATTCAGATACCTCTGAGGGTCAAGCCCGTATCGGTATCTTGCTGTATTGAGAGCTTCGTTAAAAACGCAGTTGTCTTTGAAAAGACTGAAGAAATAATAGAAATCTTCGTTCATAAATACTCCTTGGAAAAATTGACTGAAAATGCTTCGTTAAAAATCCATTATTCATTGTTGAATGTGCTGAATATAATTTAAAACTGGCTGAGTAAAGGAAAATAGCTGTGGCAAAAACATTTAAACCGTTTGCTGAAAATCCTTTATTCTTGTGATACAATATTTGTAGAGCAGATATATAGCAATTTGCTCACAAATATACAGGAGGAATTCAATATGAAAACAACAAACAGACAGGCTGAAAACACAATAAAGCTTCACGCAGCAGCAAAGGAGCCTTCATGCGAGAAAAAGTCAGATTCGGATAACGAATTTGTTGTTCAGAGATTTGTGTGTAACGGCAATGTAGTTACTACAATCGGAAGTCGTAAAGCGATGAGCGCGATCTCTGAAAACCGGGAAACCGGCAATGAATAAATGTATATTATTTATAAGTGCCCAGGAAAGGAGATACTGTACAACCAATCCACCATATAATCAAGCGAGGTGATGAATATGGGCATGATATTATCATACACTGCTTCGTGCGGTGCTGCCGTGAATTTCAGCGATGAGGGATATATTAACTCCAGCGAGCAGGAGCTTGCATTTCGTCGTGAGAACATGAGGAGTACTGCCGAGCAGATAGCGCAGGAAACCCAGCTTAGACATATCTGTCAGGAGAATCAGGACGACTGCGCTGAAACTGCCTGAGTACTGCAAAAGCTTCTGATGTACCTATTTTATCACAATTCAGGGGTTTTTGCAAGGTTTAGTTGAAAGGAAGTGAAATCAATGCTTTATGCAATATACCTCAGAAAATCCCGGGCAGACCTTGACGCAGAAGCCATGGGACAGGGCGAAACACTGGCAAGGCACCGGGCGGCGCTTCTTGACTATGCGGCTCATCACGGACTGGAAATAGGCGCTGTTTACGAAGAGATCATATCCGGCGAAAGCATTGATGCACGTCCGAAAATGAAACAGCTTCTGCGGGAGGTGGAGCAGGGTCGCTGGGCGGGAGTACTCTGCATGGATATAGACCGCCTGGCAAGAGGCAACAGCGCAGACCAGGCAAGGGTATCGAACACATTCCGTATCTCCGGGACGCTGATAATCACGCCGTCAAAGGTGTACGACCAGAGCCGGGAGAGCGATGAGGAATACGTTGATTTTGAGCTGTTCATGGCTCGCCGGGAATACAAGGCGATTTCCCGGCGAATAATGCGCGGGCGTATCGCTTCCGTAAAGGAGGGGCATTTTATCGGAAGCATGCCGCCGTACGGTTATGACAAAGTCAAAGTCGAGCGGGGACGGGGATTTACTCTGTCGCCGAATTCCGAAAGCGATACGGTGAAGCAGATATACTCCATGTGTATCAGCGGAATGGGCTGTAACGCTATCGCAAGACGGCTTGACATGATGGGAATTGAGCCGCGAAAGGGCAGTTTGTGGAGCAGCGCTTCGATCAAGGATATCCTGAGAAATCCGGTTTACTGCGGCAAGATTCGCTGGCAGTACCGGAGGGAGGAAAAGAGCCTGACAGACGGTATCGTCACGACCCATCGGCGAGAAAATCCCGACTGCATAATTGCGCAGGGGCTGCACCCGGCGCTGATAAGCGAGGAGGAATTCGACCAGGCGCAGCAATTCCTGAACAGCCGCAGGATACCGCACAAAAAGGAAAACACGGAGCTGCGAAATCCGTTGTCCGGGCTGGTGTACTGCGGCATTTGCGGGAGCATGATGACAAGGCTCGGGACGGGTAGCAGGAATCACAGCGATACGCTCCGCTGCCCGAATCGGAATTGCAGTAACGTATCCGCAAAGCTGAAGCTTGTTGAAAGCGCTCTCGTTGAGGGCGTTGCACGGTGGCTCAACGACTGCCGCGTGAATGTCAGCCGTAAGCCTGCCGCAGATACTGCGAAAGCGGAGCGGACAGCAGCTGATAAGGTACGCGCCGAACTTGCTAAACTGGACAGCCAGCGTGAGAGAATATATTCGTTCCTGGAACAGGGGGTGTATTCCGCCGGGGAATTCCGTGAGCGCATGGAATCGCTCGAAAAGCGAAAAATGCAGCTTTCGGAGAATCTGCGGCAGGCTGAGCAGGCGGTAAGTGAGGCAGAGGGCAATCGTCAGCTTTATGCGCAGATAATCCCCAGGGTGGAGCGCGTGATGGATATTTACGCGCAGTCCACACCTGAGGAGAAAAACCGCCTGCTAAAAACGATAATCAGCCGGGCTGAATACATAAAAACGGAGCGCAACACCAGAGAAAACGCTGACCGATGCAATTTCACGCTTAACGTGACGCCGCTTTTCCCGGAAACAGATTAAAGTCAGTCGGAAGGCTGCCTCAGACTGGCGATAAACCCTCATCTTCGTCGTCACTCCGCACTGCG
>CALBGD010000214.1 GCA_937893735.1 uncultured Clostridia bacterium
TTCCAACAGTTTCACGCCGACATCGTTCAGCCAGATACAGCAGAGCAAGCAAGAGGTCAGGGCGGAGATTTCGGCTTCTGAGAATGTGGTTAGCGCTCAATATCTAAAGACCACAGCGGGCGGAAAAAATGTTATGCTGACTCTTTCTGACGGTGGATTAATCTTTACAACAAATAATGGCAGCGGGAGCAGCAGTGCTATTTTTGTTAGCACTGACGAAACTGGCGAAGACCCTTATATACGAATACAGAGTGGGAACTGTCAACTCAGTGTAAAAAATCATGATGGCATAAGTATATCCTGTGCCGGCTCAGAGGGATGGAACGAAAAAATCAGCCTTAAAAATGGCGAATTCACGATATCCACAGGGGGCGGCGGTAAGGGATTCGCAATACAACATGACACAAGCAATAATAGCTTTTCGATAAGTTCGACAGGCGGTAACCTTGAACTGCAAGGCGGAATCCTGACGATCAACGGCAAGAAAGTTTTGACGGAGGAATAATACATGACAAGTAAAACAATCCCGCTTTCGGGCGAGGAAATCAAAGTAGAGTACAGCGGCGGCTGTAACGCATGGCTGCGCAACGACGACACGACCACTGTGTACGCTTCCGGGGCTCCGGGCGTATCCGCGGGAGCTGATGGCACGGTCAGCATTCCGACGGGACAGGCTGTGGCGATATATGGTGCAAACGGCACGGTGTACCTGCTCGGCACCGGCTCGGTGCAGCTCATAGGCTCAGATTACAGCGACTGCCCTTTTAAGACGTCCACGGCTTCCGGCGGTTCGGCAGTGGACGAGCAGGCAAGAGCCGCTGTTGAAGCCCACGCAGGCAACACGGAGGTGCACGCCACCGCTGCCGAAAAATCCGTGTGGAACGGCAAGGCGGATCCTGCGGATATCCCTACGAAAACCAGCGAGCTCACAAACGACAGCGGATTTATCAATTCGCCTGACGGCGGCAATGCCGCAACACTCGAAGATCACCCGGCGAGTGACTTCTTCCAGGTCAGCGCCGGACTGCGAAAAGGAACGCAGGCCAGTGATATTTTTTCGAATATGTCGCCAACTCATGCCGGCTGGAATAATTTTTGCGCGATAGAAAGTGAATCTGCAATTCCTGACGCTCCAGAATCCGCAGTTCCAATGCGATATGAAGTATGGAGCTGTGGCGAAAACGCGTCAAGAGGATATCAGATAGCGGTTTCTCTGTTTACACACAAAATCTATATTAAATATCTTCAGGACGGCGCATGGTCTGGTTGGTACAATATCGCAGATGGAGGAAACGCCGCAAGCGTTGGAACGTACACAGAAGCTAAAATCGCCGCGCTGGAAGCACGAATCGCGGCACTGGAGGGAAAATGATGGACAGCAGTGTAATTGTGGCGCTCATAGGCGGCGCCGTGACGATCGGGAACGTGCTTTTCACTACGCTCTCAGCGCGCAAGCAGAAGCGCGATAAGCGCACGGAACAGCTTGAAGCAGGCGTTCAGTGCCTCCTGCGGGCGGAAATAATCCGCTCGCACGAAAAGTATACGGAGCGCGGAAAGTGCCCGATATACGCGCGTGAGGCGCTCACAAGGGCGTACAAGGCTTACCACGCGCTTGGCGGCAATGATGTCGCGACAGACCTTTACAACGAACTTATGGAATTACCGAACAACTGAGGAGGTATACAAACTATGAACAAAATCGACTGGAAGAGGAAGCTCACAAGCCGCAAGTGGTGGGTATCCGTTGCGGCGCTGGTGTCCGGACTGATTCTCGCGTTCGGCGGCGGGGACGAGGTGGCTCAGACCGTCAGCGGCTGTATTATGGCGACCGCGGCGGTGGTTGGATACACCATCGGCGAGGGGCTGGCGGACGGCGCGCACAAGGAGGACGACAATGACAATAACTGACATCCTTATCCCGGTGAACAAGTACAACCGCCCTGGCAGGAAGTCCACGCCAAAGCGAATTTGCGTGCATTATACCGGAGACTGCGGGGCTGCCGCTTCCCGGCTGGCGCAATTCTGGAAGAACGTCGCAGCAGGAATGTTCCCGGACAAGCCGGAAAGCTGGACGTCCGCGCAGTACATAGTCGGGCTTGACGGCGAAGTGATCCGGTGCATTCCGGATAATGAGATAGCCTACGCAGCCGCGAACCAGAACGCGG
>CALBGD010000215.1 GCA_937893735.1 uncultured Clostridia bacterium
CGACCGCGCTGCGCGCGGGATAGCGCCCTTCGGTGAAGAAGGCGCCGTACACGGCGTTCATTGCGGCAAAGTTATTCATATCCGAAAGGAAAACCGTGGTCTTGACGACGCTGTCCATCGTGCCGCCGGCCGCCTCAAGGATGCTCCTGACATTGGTAAGGGACTGTCTGGTCTGCGCTTCTATCCCCTCAGGGAACTTCCCGGTCTTGGGGTCAAGCGGGATCTGCCCTGAAACAAAAAGCATATCTCCAACGCGCACGGCCTGAGAATACGGGCCTATCGCGCCGGGAGCCTTATCGGTGCTTATCGGTCTTTTCATTGAGCTTACCTCCTGTTTATATTGATGGTAATATTTTATCATCGCCGCTCCCGCGTGTCAACCAAGTGTGAAACTTTCCGTTTTGGTTGTATGTAGTTAATTGATTCACATTTCATTTTTCGGCATTATCCGCGTATTCGCGGAATCTTTTCGGCTTATTTACGCAGAATCTCATTTTTGCTTCTTTCCATTTTTGTTGAATTATGTTAAAATAAATTATATTTTATCCGTAAACTAATGAAAGGAAGGTACAGTATATGAGCTGGCAGGAAGAGCTGAGCAAAGGAATACGAACCGCGGAGCAGCTTGCGGAATACATGGGATGGGATCAGGAGAAGCTTGAAGCGTGCAGACAGATCGCCGAGCGCTACCCGATGATGATAACGCCGTATTACCTCTCGCTGGTGAATAAGGACGATCCCAATGATCCGATAGCGCGCATGTGCATCCCCTCGGCGGATGAGTTCGTGCCGGGCGGCTCGTTCGACACGAGCGGCGAGGCCTCGAACACGAAGCTTGAGGGTCTGCAGCACAAGTATAAACGCACAGTCCTGCTGCTCTCGACGAACCAGTGCGCGATGTACTGCCGCCACTGCTTCCGCAAAAGGCTTGTCGGCCTGAGCAATGAAGAGCTCAACAAGCGCGTCGATGAGGTCGTTGAATACGTCGGCAGCCATCCGGAGATAAACAACGTCCTCATATCAGGCGGGGATTCGCTGCTGAACCCGAATCACATTATCGAGCGTTACCTGCGGGAGCTGTCGGCAATAGACCACCTTGACTTCATCCGCTTCGGCTCGCGCCTGCCGGTCACGCTGCCTGAGCGCA